>MHFL01000012.1:11487-18695 GCA_001804165.1 Omnitrophica bacterium RIFCSPLOWO2_01_FULL_45_10
AAGGTTCCTCATATACTCGTAATGACAGCGACGCCGATACCGAGGACCCTTGCGCTCACCGTCTACGGCGACCTCGACATCTCCTTAATAAAAGAACTGCCGAAGGGCAGGAAGCAAATATCTACATATTGGGTTGAGGAGGAAAAGAGGGGCGAGGTTTATAATTTCATAAAGGAAGAATTGGACAAAGGCCGTCAGGCGTATGTGATATGCCCTCTGATAGAAAAAGGCGTGGGGCCGAGGGTGAAGGGCGAAGGGGCGCTGGAGATGTTCGAACGGCTTAGGGCGGAGGTATTTTCAAATTATGAAGTCGGATTGCTGCATGGAAGGATGGCGTCTCGGGAAAAAGAGAGAGTAATGAAAGATTTCAAGAAAGGGAAGATTCAGGTCCTCGTCTCGACAATTGTGATTGAAGTTGGAATAGATGTTCCGAACGCGACCGTGATGTTGATAGAAAATGCCGAAAGATTCGGTCTTGCTCAACTCCATCAATTGAGAGGCAGGATCGGACGGGGCGAGCATGAATCATATTGCGTAATGCTCGCGGATCCGAAAACTGAAGAGGCAAGACAAAGACTCAAGGCCATTGAGGGGACACTGGACGGTTTTCAAATCGCGCAAGCCGACCTCGATATTCGCGGGCCGGGCGAGTTTTTTGGCTTGCGTCAGCACGGCCTGCCGGAGATAAGGTTCGGCAATATCATAAAGGACTTCGAAATAATGGAGCGGGCGAGAAAAGAGGCGTTCGCCCTCGTGACGAGGGATCCTAATTTAATGGAGGAACATCACAGGTTATTGAGGGAGAAGTTGGCAGCCAGATTCACGGGGAAATTGGACCTGATTCGAGTCGCGTAGGAGAGGTTGTGTATGGTATAAAAGGAATGTTATGCGGATAATAGGCGGAGAATACAGGAGTCGGCTCATCCAGATGCCGAAGGGCGTAGAGATAAGGCCGACACAGGATAAGGTCCGAGAGGCGGTATTCAATATATTGGGTGATGTCAGCGGGAAAACAGTCCTCGACCTATTCGCGGGAAGCGGCGCTTTTGGCATAGAGGCCCTCTCAAGAGGGGGAGTCAATGCCGCGTTTGTAGAGAACAACCCTAAATGCATTGAGGTCATAAGACGCAATCTCGAATACTTGGAAATTCCTGACGGTAATTATAATATAATAAGGGCCAATGCGTTGAGTGTGCTGACACGGCTCGAAAAAGAGGGCCCAAGGTTCGATTTGGCCTTTATGGATCCGCCTTACCATAGGGGTTTGGCCAAAAAGTGCTTGATAAATATAGACTCTTATGATATATTATCGCCCATTGGCAGGGTCATTGTTGAGCATTTTAAGAAGGAGACGTTGAATAATGACCTCAAGACGCTTGTCTTTGAAAAAGAGCGGGTCTATGGTGATACGGTAATTACGATATTCAGACGAATCTATGAGAGGGGAAAATAAGGGAGATGAGGGGGAGGAAGGGAGAAAGATAAGGGTTGAAAAGGGGAAGAATAGCGGTATATCCGGGGACATTTGACCCCGTAACGTTCGGACATATAGACGTTATCAAGAGGGCCGCGAAGATATTCGATAAGGTGATAGTCGCTGTGGCTCAAAGCGTCCAGAAAGGGACCCTCTTCAGCGTTGAAGAACGGGTCGGCATGTTGAAAGAGAGCGTGAAAAGGATCCCGAATGTTGAGATTGAGGATTTTGGCGGCCTCGTTGTCGATTATGTTAAAAAAACGGGCTCAAGCGTGATGATAAGGGGCTTGAGGATGCTGTCGGACTTCGAATACGAATTCCAGATGGCGCTGACCAATCGAAAATTAGCCGCAAAGATAGAGACGATATTCATGATGCCTCGCGAAGAGTATTCATACGTGTCAAGTAAACTCATGAAAGAGGCGGCCGCCCTCGGCGCGGATGTCGGAAAATTCATACCGAAGAAGGCCGCGGCCGCGCTAAAGAAGAAATTGGCGGAAAGAAGGAATGAGATTTGAGCATTCTCGATGACATAAGAAAGCGCGCGGTCAAGTGTTCGAAAAAAATTGTCCTGCCGGAGAGCGAAGACGCGAGAACGCTTGACGCGATTAATATTATATTAAATAAAAAAATGACCAAAATTATTTTGGTCGGCGAAGAATCTTTAAGCAGGAAGATAAAGGGCAAAAATTTAAGCGGCATCGAGATTATAAATCCTACAAAATATAGAGATTTAGAAGCCCTCATATCCAAATATTACGAATTGAGAAAACATAAAGGCATAACGATTGAAGAGGCCCGCGACGCGGTAATGAATAATTTTTTGATTTTCGGCGCGATGCTCGTCAGGGCAGGCGCCGCGGACGGATTTGTGGCCGGAGCGAACAATACGACAGCTGACGTTATCCGTTGCGGGTTGAGATGCCTTGAGATAGATAAGAATATAGGAGTGGTATCAGGCGCGTTTTTGATGGAAGTTCCCGATCCAGATTACGGCGAAAAGGGCGTCTTCGTATTCTCAGATTGCGCCGTTAACGTAGAGCCGGACGCAAAACAGTTGGCCGGCATCGCGGTATCGGCAGCGGGCCTATTTAAGCAATTAGTGGGGCCTGAGCCGAGGGTCGCTCTTTTGAGTTATTCGTCCAAGGGCAGCGCCAAGGGCCCTTTGGTCGAAAAAGTGAAAGAGGCGCTAAAGTTAGCGAGGACGATTTCACCCGGTATTTTAATAGACGGCGAACTTCAGGCGGACAGCGCCATAGTGCCGGAGGTCGCCTTAAAGAAGTCCGCCGCGAGCGAGGTTGCCGGGAGGGCAAATGTCCTGATATTCCCGGATTTGAATTCAGGAAATATCGGGTACAAATTAATACAACGGCTCGCCAACGCCAGGGCCATAGGGCCGCTTCTTCAGGGATTTACAAGGCCGGCCAGCGATCTATCGAGAGGATGCTCCGTGGATGACATCGTTGATGCCGCGGCAATCATAGCGGTAAGGGCTTAGATGTTAATATTAGTTATAAATTGCGGCAGTTCGTCCGTGAAATATCAGTTATTCGATATAACCGGACAGGATTATAATAGATCTTTGGCGCCACTGGCAAAGGGCCTCATAGAGCGAATAGGCCGGGCATCCTCATGTCGCGACCATTACGCTGCGATCAATATAATCGTTGAGAAGTTGATAGACAGGCGCCACGGGGTAATCTCTTCTAAAAGCGAAATCAAAGGTATAGGGCATAGAGTAGTTCATGGCGGTGAAGAATTTAAACACTCGACTCTTATAACCAAAAAGGTTATAGATTCAATTGAAAAGTACAGCGAGATCGCGCCGCTGCATAACCCGCCGTCGCTTTCAGGGATAAGGGGCTGCGCCAAGATCTTAAAAGGAATCCCGCAGGCAGCGGTCTTTGACACATCTTTTCATCAGACCATGAAGCCGGAGGCCTTTTTATACGGCCTCTCCTTTAAATATTATAAGAAATACGGGATAAGAAAATACGGCTTTCATGGGACGAGCCATAGATACGTTGCCGAAAAGACCGCGAGAAAATTAGGCCGCTCATTGAATAGTCTGAAGATAATCACTTGCCATTTGGGAAACGGATGCAGCATGGCCGCTGTTGACAGAGGTATATCTGTTGACACATCCATGGGATTCACGCCGCTCGAAGGCCTTTTGATGGGAACCCGTTCAGGCGATATGGACCCCGCGGTTATTCTCTATCTTCTTAAAAAAGAAAGGATGTCGTTAGAGCGCATGGGCGACATACTTAATAAGGAGAGCGGCCTTTTGGGAATCTCGGGTGTGAGCAACGATATGCGGGACCTGGTAAAGACCGTAGGCCGTAGGCCGAAGACCAGAGACCGGAAATCCGCAAGGGCGAGATTAGCGATTGAGATGTTCGTTTATAGAATTAAAAAATATATCGGCGCGTATCAGGCGGCGATGGCCGGATTAGACGCGGTAGTGTTTACAGGCGGAATAGGCGAAAACCATCCGTGGCTCGTCAGGCGCATTGAGAATGATTTGAAGAATGTGGTCGCGAGGAGAACGAAGTTCTTGGTGATACCGACGAACGAAGAGCTTTTAATCGCGAAAGATACGTACAATGTTGTAAGGAGGAACGATGCCAAATCCTAAAAGGAAAAATTCTAAGGCAAGGCGCGACAAACGAAGGGGCGCGAACAGTAAAGTGTTTGCCATTAATCTTTCAGTCTGCCCCCAGTGCAATAAACCGCGGCTTCCGCACAGGGTCTGCCCTCACTGCGGTTATTATAACGGCAAGCCGATTATAGTAGTAGAAGCGAAAGAAGAGAAAAAATAACTGACTTCGGAACATTTCAATGGTAGGGCAGGTTTAAACCTGCCCTACCGAAGGATTCAAAAAATTGAGGAAAAATTCCGTATGAAGATAGCGATTGACGCGATGGGCTCAGATAAGGCGCCTGCGGTAGAGGTTGAAGGCGCTGTGCAGGCGGTTGAGGAGTACGGATACGACCTCCTGCTCGTAGGAGACGAGTCGCGCATACACGAAGAATTAAAAAAATACAAAAATAATTCGGGAAAATTGGCGGTAAAACATGCGTCCGAAGTCATCGAGATGAATGAACCCGCGGCAATATCCGTCAGACGCAAAAGAAACTCTTCCGTGGTCATCGGTTTGGACGCCTTGAAGAAGGGCGAGGCGGATGCCTTCGTCTCCGCGGGCAATACAGGGGCGGTCGTTTGCGCGGCCACATTATCTCTGCGGCTCCTGCCCGCTATCGAGAGGCCGGGCATAGCGCTCGTTATACCAAGCCTCTCCGGCGCGTCTCTTATAATAGATGTCGGCGCGAATATAAATCCGAAACCGATTCATCTATTGCAATATGGGATAATGGCGGACGCCTATTCAAGATACATACTGCATAAGAAAAATCCGTCCGTCGGCCTTCTTAACGTTGGGGAAGAGGAATCCAAGGGCACAGAATTTATAAAAGAGGCGCACACGCTTTTGAGCGAGTCCAAATTGAACTTCATCGGAAATATCGAGGGCCGGGATATCTACTCGGGAAAAGCGGACATTGTCCTGTGCGACGGATTCGTCGGCAACGTCATCCTGAAAGTTTCTGAAAGCGTGGTCGACACCATCATGCAGTTGTTAAAGGCGGAGATTAAATCGAGCATAATCGCGACGCTCGGAGCCGCCCTCTCAAGTTCGGCATTCACTGAGCTTAAAAAGAAGATGGACTATTCTGAATACGGCGGAGCGCCGCTCCTGGGCGTTGACGGAAGGTGTATAATATGTCACGGCTCGTCGAACCCGAAGGCAATAAAGAACGCGATAAGAGTGGCCGCTGAATTTATTAAAGAGGATGTCAATAAGCATATAGTTGAGGAATTGGAGAGTTATTGAGACATGTGCGAGAATAAGAAAGTCGGAATAATAGGATTAGGGGCGTATCTTCCCGAAAGGGTCCTGACCAATAAAGAATTGGAGAAAATGGTCGATACCACAGACGAATGGATCACGACCCGCACAGGCATAAAAGAGCGCAGGATCGCCCGGGATGATGAGGCGACAAGCGACATGGCTGTAGAGGCCGCGAAGAGGGCGCTCGATGACGCGCGCCTGAAGCCGCAGGATATAGACTTAATCATAGTCGCGACAATAACACCTGACATGTTCTTTCCCGCTACAGCGTGCCTCGTTCAGGCAAAGATCGGCGCAAGGACAGTTCCGGCCTTTGATGTGAGTGTGGCATGCTCCGGGTTCATATATGGGCTCGCCATCGCGAATCAGTTTATCAGCTCCGGCACATACAAACACGCGCTCGTCATCGCGGCCGAGAAACTCTCGTCGATAACGGACTGGTCGGACCGTTCTACGTGCGTCCTCTTTGGAGACGGGTCGGGCGCGGCGGTTTTAGGGCCCGTGGAGAAGGGTGGGATATTATCGGTCTATCTGGGCGCGGATGGGAAGAAAGGCGAACTGATAAAACTGCCGGCAGGCGGCTCGAGAATACCGGCGACAAAAAAGTCAATCGAGGACGGCCTGCACTTTGTGAAGATGAACGGCGCAGAACTCTTCAAGCATGCCGTTAAGATCATGGCCGACGCGGCGCTCGAGGCGACAAGGCCCTTAGGGTTGAAGGCCGAGGACATAAGTTTAGTCATCCCGCACCAGGCAAACATAAGGATACTTAACGCGGTCGCGAAGAGGATGGGCTTATCGAAAGAGAAGATATATCTCAATATTGATAAGTACGGAAATATGTCGGCGGCATCAAGCGCTGTCGCATTGGTAGACGCCGTTAAAGAAGGCAGGATCAAAAAGGGCGATAAGGTTCTCCTCGACGCGTTCGGCGGCGGCCTGACGTGGGGAGCGATTGTCCTTGAGTGGACTTAAAAATGACTGATTGCGCTCTCATCTTCCCCGGCCAAGGCTCGCAGGTCGTAGGCATGGGAAAGGACCTTTATGAAAACTTTCCTCAGGCCAAAGATATTTTTGACAGAGCCAACGAAATCCTCAAATTCGATTTAAAAAAACTTTGCTTTGAAGGCCCGTACGAAGAACTCTCGACCACCGATAATAGCCAGCCGGCAATATTCGCGATGAGCGTAGCGGCCCTCAGCGCCTTTCGATCTTCAACCGTTGCCGGCCAATACAACCCGCGGTTTACATTGGGCTTAAGTCTCGGGGAATATTCCGCGCTATTCGCGGCGGGCAGCATCGCGTTTGAAGACGCGCTCATTCTTGTGAGAAAGCGCGGTGAATTCATGGAGGAGGCCTCGCGGAAAAATCCCAGCAAGATGGCGTGCGTCATAGGGATGGAACCTGAAGGGGTCGAAGAACTGTGCAAAGGCATAGGATGTGAAATAGCGAACCTCAATTGTCCGGGCCAGATCGTCGTCTCAGGCAGGACAACTAATATAGAACTTTTGGCGAGTCTCGCGATGGAGAAGGGAGCGAAAAGGGTGATCATGCTTGACGTGAGCGGCGCGTTTCACTCCTCATTGATGGCGCAGGCGGGCGAAAAACTCAAAAATTATATAGAGAAAGTTGCCATGTTTAAGCCAAAGATACCATTTATCTCAAACGTAGACGCGGGGCTTCATCATGAGCCGGCGAAGATAAAGGATAATCTCATCGCTCAGGTTACGTCGAAGACCCTCTGGGAGGCTTCGATTCGGCTCGTTTTGAAAAACGGGGTGAGGACCTTTCTCGAGATAGGGCCGGGCCAGGGTTTAAGGGGT
>MHFL01000012.1:18706-21956 GCA_001804165.1 Omnitrophica bacterium RIFCSPLOWO2_01_FULL_45_10
TGATATGACCGAGATACGAGGCATTTGTGTTATCGGAGATGGGGGATGGGGAACAACCTTGAGCATCCTCCTTTCGAGAAAGAACTTTAAGGTGTCACTCTGGGGAGCGTTTCCGGATTATATTGAAATATTGAATAAAAAAAGGGAGAATGTAAAATTTCTGACCGGCGTGAAAATTCCCAATGATATCATTATTACATCGTCGCTGGATCTGGCTCTTAAGGATAAAGATTTCGTGATAATCGCCGTACCGTCCCAATTTTTGAGAAGCGTTGTGGCCATGTTGAAGAAGCGCGATTGTGCCTCAAAGACTTTCGTGAGCGTTACAAAGGGCATAGAGAATGAGACGCTTAAGCGGATGTCAGAAGTAATATTAGAGATTTTGCCGGGAGCGAGGCTCGTTATTCTTTCAGGACCTACGATAGCGCTCGAGGTGGCAAACGGTTCTCCCACCACCGCAGTCGCGGCGGCGGGAGATTTGACCGCGGCAAAAAGCGTTCAGGATCTGTTCATGACGGAGTATTTCAGGATTTATACATCGTCCGATACCATAGGTGTTGAGTTGGGAGGGGCGCTAAAAAATATAATCGCGATAGCGGCGGGCGCAAGCGACGCGTTGGGTTTCGGCACAAACGCCAAAGCGGCTCTATTGACGAGAGGATTGGTCGAGATCGTGCGGTTGGGCCTAGCGATGGGAGCGAAAAGAGAGACCTTCTATGGTTTAAGCGGCCTCGGTGATTTGACTACGACATGCATATCGAGATATTCCAGAAACAGGTGGCTGGGCGAGGAGATAGGCAAGGGGAAGAAATTAAAGGATGTGCTGAAAGGGACGGACATGGTTGTAGAGGGTGTCGCGACCTCAATGTCCGCTTATGATTTATCAAAAAAATACAAGGTCGAGACGCCGATAATTACCGAGATATACAGGATCCTCTACGAGAACAAGGATCCGAAGACGGCGGTTTATGATCTCATGACGCGCTCTCCAAAAATGGAGGCGGCGTAAAATATTTTGTTTCAAAGGATCTTTTGGCAGATTGACCGGCAGGAGCCCTTTCGGCGGATTTTGCCATCAAGGATTATTAATATAGTAGTAGGGCACACTTCAGTGTGCCCTATGGCAATAACAACGGTAATATATCAAAGTGGTTGTGCGGCCTTGGCAAAATCTTTCGCCTTAAGGGCATCCTGCCGGTATCTGCCTAGGCATCACACAAAATATTTTACTTCTTGGTTGGGAAAAGTAATTTGTTGACGTCCCCAAAAATAATTCTGATATAATATGCTGTAGAAAGAACGGGGGGTGGCGCAGTCCGGTTTAGCGCGCTTGCTTGGGGTGCAAGAGGTCGTGAGTTCGAATCTCACCTCCCCGACCATCCTGCTTCGCTCAATCGTTTTCACGATTGAGCTTCGCGGGAAGATGAAGGAAAATTATGAAGAAAATTAATGTTGGGATTATCGGATTCGGCACAATCGGCGCCGGAGTTGTTAAGGCGTTGCAATCCAAGAAGGCCTTTTTGAAAGAGAAGAGCGGCATAGATATAATAATCTCGAGAATTTGCGACAATGATTTGAAGACAAAAAGACCCGTGAAAGTTTCTAAAAGTATCCTCACCTCATCCATCGGCAAAGTTCTCTATGATCCGGATATAGACATCGTTGTAGAACTCATCGGAGGGATAACGCCCGCAAAGGATATAATATTAGAAGCGTTGAGGCAGGGGAAGCATGTCGTGACCGCCAATAAAGCGCTACTCTCGGATTCGGGATACGAAATATTCAATTTCGCCCGAAAGTTAGGGCTCTCTGTGGGGTTCGAGGCATCTGTGGGCGGGGGGATCCCTATAATAAAGAGCTTAAGCGAAGGCTTCATCGCGAATAGGATAGATTTGATCCGCGGCATAATAAACGGAACGAGCAATTTCATTTTAACAAAGATGGCGGAAGAGGGCATAAATTTCGCTGAAGCGCTGTCGATCGCGCAGGATAAAGGTTATGCCGAGCGAATCCCAAGTCTCGACATATCCGGAGCTGATTCAGCGCATAAATTATCGATCCTGGCATTGTTAGGTTTCGGCGTAAACGCTAAGGCCTCAGATATATACACTGAAGGGATCGTTGACATTGAGCCGATGGATATACAGTATGCGAAAGAGGCGGGTTATGCGGTCAAACTGCTTGCCATAGCGAAGAGAACACGGGATTCATTAGAGTTAAGGGTCCATCCGACACTTGTGCGGCGTGAGCACCTATTGGCCAACGTAGGCGGCGTGTATAACGCGATATTCGTCAAGGGCGACCTTGTCGGCGAGAATCTTTTTTTCGGCGAAGGCGCCGGAGCAAAACCGACATCGAGCGCGGTCGTAAGCGATATAGTCGCGATAGCGGGAGTCATTTCGTCCGAATCGAAGGCCGCAAGCCGGCCTGTTTTGTTCAAAAAGACCGTGAAAAATATAAAGCGGATGGGCGATGTCGAGACGAGGTATTATATTAGATTCTATACGCTCGATAAGCCCGGCGTCCTGGCGAAGATATCAGGGATACTTGCCAAATACAGGATCAGCATAGCGAGCGTTTCACAGAAAGAAAAGAGCGCGAGCGCTGTCCCCATAGTTATGATGACTCACGAAGCGATCGAGCGAAACATGGCGAAGGCCTTGAAAGAGATCAATCGCCTGCCGATGATAAAGAAGAAGACTGTCAGGATCAGGATAGAGGGATGACCATGTGGAACGGGGTGATTGAAAGATATAGGAAGTTTCTGCCGGTAACGGAGAAGACGCCCGTAGTTACTTTAAAAGAAGGCGATACGCCGTTATTGGAGGCGAAATATATAGGCGGCCTTATCGGCGGAGGGGTAGAAGTTTTCTTAAAATACGAGGGCCTTAATCCCACCGGCTCTTTCAAAGATAGAGGCATGACGCTTGCTATCTCAAAGGCCATGGAAGCCGGCTCTAAGAGAGTGATATGCGCGTCAACGGGGAATACATCCGCCGCGGCGGCATGCTATTCCGCGAAGGCCGGCATTGAATGCATAGTTCTTATTCCTGAAGGCGCTATCGCTATGGGGAAACTCTCTCAAGCGCTCATCCATGGGGCAACGGTAATCGCGGTGAGGGGAAATTTTGATGATTGTTTAAATTTGGTAAGAGAGATATCGCAAAAATACAAGATAACCTTAGTGAACTCAATAAATCCTTTCAGGATAGATGGGCAGAAGACCGCATCATTCGAGATTTGTGATGGA
>MHFL01000013.1:0-3815 GCA_001804165.1 Omnitrophica bacterium RIFCSPLOWO2_01_FULL_45_10
ATCTAAAAAATAGAGTTTTCTCTTCCGTAACTCTTTGAATATAGTCGTCATCAGCCCCATATCTTCCGTCGCCTTTGAGCCCATATGGTTAGAGACCCCGCTTAAACCCGGAACGCTCGCTATTTCTCTATCGAGCATTGAGGTAACTTCCGTTTCGCTCATGCCCGACCTTATCGTGTCGATCTCTTCTTTGACGTCTTTCCTATGAGATTCTAAAGGAAGGTGCAGGATCGTCTCATATCCTTTCGATTTCGCGAAGTTTGCGATCTTGCGGCTGTATGTTAAATTTGGCAGGATAGACAAGGTCACCGGTTCTCCAATCTCGAAAAGAGAGTCGACATTATTCATGTTGTACCCGAAATCATCCATTACTATCGCGACCCTCGGATTCTTGTACTTCTTCAACCCGGACGGGACCGCGGGCGGCCGTACTTTATTAACTCTAATTGTCAGAATATCGTATCTCGCGAAATTTATTTTAAATATAAATGTCTCCGCGTCTTTAACGACAAACTGTTCTGTCTTTTGAATCCGGAATCCGGTCTTCTCCAGGCCCTGCTTCAGCGCGTTTTCGAAATCTGTCCCAGAGAAACGGCGCGCGTTATATTCTCTGTATGTATTTAGATAGCGTCTTGAGCCCATCTTTTTTTCTTCTACATATTTCTTTATCAGGTTTGAGTCCTGGAGCCCAAATTTTGAAAATATGCCTCCAAGGCGCAAGTTTAGTTCCCCCGACTTGTCCAGCGTGACCTGCGCATTCTTAAAATAATATAGAGACACAGACAAGATCACGATCGCGACGGCAATGAGCGCTATTTTAATTTTCATTCATCCTCGCCTTATAAATCTTAAGCGCCTTGATGACATCTATGGCCCTTTCCAGCTGATTATCTCTTTGTTTTTCCCGCTCCTTGGATTTATCTTTCCGTTCAAAGACTTGCTCAAACAATTCGTCTTTCTTCTTTGTCTGTTCCGGGCCCGGCTCCAGATCCTCCCTTTTCACAACTATATCCGGCATGATACCCTGATGCATGATCATTTTGCCGCTCGGAGTCAAATAGGTCGCGGTGGTGAGGCGCAATGCGGAGCCGTCTTTTAACGGCATCACTGTCTGGACCGAGGCCTTGCCGAATGTCTTCTCGCCGAGTATCAGCCCTCGCTTATTATCCTGGACAGCGCCCGCGACTATCTCGGAGGCTGAGGCGGAGCCTTCGTTCACCAAAATTACCAACGGATAATCGGGATGTGTGAATCTCCCGCGCGATTTGAATACAATGTTCTGCTCGGGCGTCCTTGACTTTATCGATACTATGACCGTATCTTTGGGTAAAAATTTTTCAGCCACGTCTACGGAGACGTCCAAAAGCCCTCCGGGGTTATTTCTTAAATCGAGCACCAAAGAATCTATATCTTCGGATTCCAATTTTTTTAACGCCTCTTCCAGATCGCGCGGAGTCTTCTCCTGAAATTCCACCAACTTGATATAACCGACCTTGTCCTCAAGCACTCTCACGTTCTTTATACTCTCTATTCTTATGATGGCGCGCTTTATCTGAACGTCGAGGCCCTTCTCTTGCTTCTCGCGCCAGAGCGTTAAAGCAACCGTTGTCCCCGGATCGCCTCTCATCGCCTTTACGGCGTCTGATAGGCTCATATCCTTGGTTATCTTGCCGTCAATCCTTATGATCTTATCGCCGGGTTTCACTCCCGCCGTTTCAGCGGGACTTCCGACCATAGGCGTCACGACCGTGAGTATCCGCTCTTTCAATGATATCTCAACGCCTATGCCGCCGAACTCTCCCTTTGCCTCGGCTTTAAGCTCCTTATACTCATCCGGCTCCATGAATTGGCTGAAGTCGTCTAATGAGGAGAGCATCCCTTTCATCGCGCCGTAAATAAGTTTTTTCGGCTCCACCTCATCGACATAATCCGACTTGATCATGCCTATCGTATCCGCAAATAATTCCACCTGAGTATACAAATCGTCTTTAGGCGCCTTCTTCTCAATCTTGTCCTTCTCCACGCCGAGGACAAGCGCAGATGATACAAATATAAGCATTACTATGAAAAGCGTTACTTTTAGTCTTCTCTCCACGCCTCGCACCTCCGATTTATGATGATCTGTCTTTAAGACGCTTCTTTAGGATCTCATTCACGACCGCGGGGCTCGCCTTCCCCTTCGTTTGGCGCATAACCTGTCCGACCAGGTGCATGAACGCGTTTTTCTTTCCGCCTATATAATCTTCTACGGACTTCGCGTTCTTCTTTAAAACCTCTTCGATAATCCTCTCTAATTCCAAGACATCGCTTATCTGCGTAAGGCCCTTAAGCTTCACTATCTCCTGAGGCGAAATTCCTGTAACTATCATCTCCTCCAGCACCTCTTTCGCGATCTTGCCGTTAATAGCTCCATCGTCTATCATCTTCAAAAGACTCGCTATTTTTTCAGGTGATACCCCCAATTCTCTTATTGTTAAATTTTTTAGATTGAGGTGGGACGCGATGTCGCCCGTAATCCAGTTGGAAATGGCTTTTGGATTAGGATAGAATTTTACGCACTCTTCAAAATAATCGGCTGTCTGGGCCTCGCTGGTCAAATGGCTCGCGTCGTATTCGGAGAGTCCGTATTCTTTAAGAAATCTATTTAACCTTGCCTGCGGCAGTTCCGGCATGCCTTCGTTTATCCCGTCTATCAATTTTTTGTCGGGTATGAACGGAACGAGGTCAGGCTCCGGAAAATATCTGTAATCCTCCGACTCTTCTTTATATCTCATTGAAATTGTCACGCCGTTCTCAGCGTCCCATAGCCGCGTTTCCTGAGTTATCTTCCCGCCCTCTTCGAGGAAGTTAATCTGCCTATCAATCTCGTAATCTAACGCGTCCCGTACGCCTTTAAATGAGTTCATGTTTTTAAGTTCTACCTTCGCGCCGAGCTTCGAAGAGCCCTCTTCCCTGACGGAGATGTTCGCGTCGCATCTTAGTGAGCCCTTCTCCATGTCGCAATCCGAGACCTTAAGATACTTGAGTATCGCCTTCAGCGCGGTCAGGTAATCATATGCCTCCTGAGGGCTACTTAAATCCGGCTCTGTCACAATCTCAAGAAGTGGGATGCCGGAGCGGTTATAGTCAACTAAACTATTAAATCCTTTCTCAGGATGAACGAGTTTACCCGCGTCCTCTTCCATGTGGACGCGCCTTATTCGAATCTTTTTACGCCTTTCTTTTGACGCGACCTCGAGAAAACCGTCATACGAAAGCGGCATGTCATATTGCGATATCTGAAAATTTTTGGGGAGGTCCGGATAATAATAATTCTTTCTATCGAATTTCACCAGGTCCTGAATCTTACAATTTAACGCGAGCGCCGCCTTTATGGCATACTGGAATGCCTTCTCGTTCAGGACAGGAAGCGAACCGGGAAGGCCCATGCAGACCGGACAACTTTGAGAATTAGGCCTTTGGCCGAATTCTGTCGAGCATCCGCAGAACGCCTTTGAATCTGTCGCAAGATGCAGGTGCACCTCCAATCCTATCACCGTTTCGTACTTCATAGATTCGGCCTTTTCTTATTAAAATCGGTGTTCTGCTCGAAGGTATACGCCACTCTGAAGATGGTCTCTTCGTCAAAAGGTTTGGCTAATATCTGTAAGCCGATCGGCAGATTCGACTTTGTGAACCCGCAATTAAGCGACATCGCCGGAAGGCCCGCCAGGTTCGCGGGTATAGTGAAGATGTCGGAAAGATACATGCTTAAGGGGTCCAGAATCTTCTCGCCGATCTTAAAGGCGGGCGTCGGAGAGGTCGGCGTTATTATG
>MHFL01000013.1:3886-9772 GCA_001804165.1 Omnitrophica bacterium RIFCSPLOWO2_01_FULL_45_10
GTAGGCATCGTAATATCCGCTCGAAAGCACATAGGTGCCTAACAGGATTCGGCGCTTCGCCTCGTTTCCGAACCCAAGCGAGCGCGTCTTGGCATACATGTCAATGATACCCTTTGAGTCTTTTGCCCTGAATCCATATTGAACGCCGTCGAATCTCGCGAGATTCGAGCTCGCCTCAGCGGGGGCGATTATGTAGTATGCGGCTACCGCGTATTCGGTGTGAGGAAGCGATACGTCAATGACCTTCGCTCCCATATCTTTTAAAACATTCACGGCCGCCTTTACGGAATCTTCAACCTCACGATCCATCCCTTCTATGAAATATTCTTTCGGAATACCAATGCGAATATCTTTCACATCGTTTGAGAGAGATTTCGTGTAGTCCGGCACAGGCAAATCTACAGATGTCGAATCCATCTCATCATAGCCCGCTATCGCCTTTAATGATAGGCTTGAGTCGCGAACATCCTTCGTGATAGGGCCTATCTGATCGAGACTCGACGCGAAGGCGACCAAACCGTATCGCGATACCCTCCCGTATGTAGGTTTTAATCCCACCACTCCACAGAGAGCGGCTGGCTGTCTGATCGAGCCGCCTGTATCGGATCCCAGAGCGAGGATGGTTTCGTCGCTCGCGACCGCGGCCGCGGAGCCGCCGCTTGAGCCGCCGGGGATACGCTCGACATCCCACGGATTCCTTGTGGGCCCATAACATGATGTCTCGCATGACGAGCCGAACGCGAATTCATCCATATTCGCCTTTCCTATGAGAATGGCCCCCTCATCCTTTAATCTCTTTATGACAGTCGCGTCGTATGGCGGTTTATATCCTTCCAATATCTTAGAGGCGCAGGTCGTCAATTCATCCTTGACGCAAATATTGTCCTTCACGAGAACAGGAATGCCGAATAGTCCGCCTCTTTTGGACGCGGCCTTCCCTTCAACTGAATCTTCGAGAACCTTGGCTCGCTCTAACGCGCCTGCCTTATTCTTGAATACAAACGCGTTTAATTTCTTATCAAGGCGCTCAATCCTGTCGAAAATTTTATCGACCACTGTTGAGGGCCTTACCTCGCCCCGATCGATCATTGCCCTTACTTCATGCGCTGTTAATGAATATATTGGCCTGGATCCGGAAGAATTCATCACAATTTGTACTTACCTTCGATCACCTGCGGGACTTTGAAAAAATCGCCCTCTCTTGAAGGCGCCGGTCGAAGCGCCTCATCGCATCCTAAAGATGGTTTTACAACGTCTTTCCTGAAGACATTTTTTAATGTGCTCAAGACATGGCTTGTCGGAAGGACGTCTTTAGTGCCTACTTCATTTAATTTGTTTATATATGATAATACAGACGCTAATTGTTTGGAATAGAGCGCGAGCTCCTCATCGTTCAATGCCAATCTCGACAGGAGCGCGACGTGCTTTACCGTCTTTTCATCAATAACCTTTTTAGGGGGATTCATCCATAACTCCTTATTTTGTTATAAATTACCATATCCATTCCTATTTGTCAAATCCGCCCCGCCGAAAGGCGGACGTGGGAGATATACGCCTATCTCGTAGGGCAGGCTTAAGCCTGCCCTACGACCTCAGATTGTAAACCCCGAATAAAAATCAGAAATAGTTATTAAATATATCGACGACTTTTGAGGAGAGGCGCTTGATTATGTTCGAATCTTCCCGGGACTGTTTATTACATTTATTCTGCGCGTATTTGGCGAGGCCGATGGCGGTGGTTAACTTCATCGTGTCCATGCTCGAGACTCTTCCCCGAATCTCTCTCACGACGCCCATCCTGATAGGCAATGGCAATTTATCTCCTTGCAGAAATTCTATGACCCCTTCTTTATAAGCGCCTGGTCCGGACAGGACGATGGATTTTATCATGTGCTTTTTCAAATATTCCTCGCACTTTTGAGCAAGAGCCGAGAGGCCGCCAAAAGGCGTTATCTCAAAATCGTTTAAGGCGCCGCCTACGAAATAGGAAAACTGAATATAAGATTCGCCTATGTCTACCAATAGGACGCCGTCTCGAATATCACTGGCCTCGAGAAGTGCCGAAGCATCGGCTACGCCGCTAAATACAACTTCCTTCACATCGTATCCCGCGTTGTAAACTGTCTTATAAAGGTTCTGCATAATATTGATATTTGCGGTAATTATATAGACCTCGCAGGCGAGTCTCGACCCATATAGCCCCAGCGGGTTCTTGATCCGTGGCTGATCATCGATCGAGAAACTTTGGACAATTTTGTGAACTATCTCCTTTTCGAACGGAAGTTGTATGGTGCTGGCCGCATTGGCGCATCTTTCGATGTCATGTTTTGTGATTTCCCGTCCCCTCATGGCGAGAGGTATCATGCCTCGAGAGGTTTCACCCTTTAAGTTCTCGCCGCTTATATTTACATAAATAGAGTTCGGAAGATTAGGGACCTTTTCGCTTAAACTCGTCAATACCTTCGTTACAGAGTCCACGGATTCGCTCAAATCGACGATGGCGCCTCCCGCAACGCCTCTGGACGCATGTGAGGCATGGGCAAGTATCTCCAGCGTCCCGTTCGACGAATCTGTTACTCGAGCGGCAAGGCCTGAAATAGCGGGCGAATCTATATCTAACGTCGTTACTATTATTGGTTTTCCCATTTTGGGGTTATGACGACGTCGTCAAAACGGACGTCTATGTACTCTATCTTTTCGAGGATAAGCCTTCTATCGTTCAAAGTCTTATCCAATGCCTTGAGCCGCTCGGTGAACTCCTGAGAGCCGATCTTCACCTCCGGCCCGTCCTTGAGATTGAATGACATGTTTTTCATGTCCTGCGCATTTACGCCGCTTACGACATATCTTGCCATGAATGGTGAGTTTTTTAACGCGGCCAATAGCGCTAACGCTGCCTTTAAATTTTTAGATTCTAGGCGCTTTCCTCCTATCGCGTCGCGCCCTAGATTTATGCCCGTAATAGTCGGCAAATTCGCCAATGTTGCGGCATCGAGGCCCGAAAGAACAACGCCCTCCTCATCTATTGGATAAATCTTAAACAACCCGTTGATCTGCGCGAAAGGCTTCCTGAATTTTAGATCAACCGCGAGTTTATCCGGGAGGACAATCTTAACCGTCGCTACCCTTACGTTTGGATACGAATCTTCCAGAGATTCCGCGACTCGCTTCAGGTTTATTTTGAATATATTTACCCCCTTATATGATTTCATCAATCCATTTGTGGATATATCGGAGCTCTCTATCGCGTCAACGCGGAAATAGTCCGATCCGAGAAGAAAACTTGAGCCCATGAGAAATACCGTAGCCAAAAAGATCGCCATTACGACTAAAGACGCCGCTTTCCTCAAGATAGCGTCCTTTAACTTTGTCATAAAAGACGGCCAAACGCGATTAAAATTTTTTATCTTTTTTCGCCTTGCCATTTTCGCCCTCTTTTCAGTAAAGTAACAGTTCGGCTATCAGAAAAATCCCCGGCGTCGTAGAGACATTCTGATAGCTGAATTGTTATAAATATTCATCTATTTAATGCTCCATCAATCAATTTTACGCAAAGTTCGTTAAAGGTGATGCCGCGGGCTCGAGCGGCCTTTGGAAAAAGGCTTCGCTCAGTCATGCCGGGGATAGTATTCACTTCCAATACGAATAGACCTCCCGATTCATCAGCCATCATATCAACGCGTGAAAACGATTCGCAGCCAAGCGCCCTATGCGATCGCCTTCCCAAATCCTGGGCCATTTCATATACCTTTTTTCTTAGCGGCGCCGGGACAAGATACCGCGTACTGGGATCGTCGTATTTCGCCTTATAGTCATAGACCTTGCTGCATGTGACTATCTCTACTACCGGAAGCGATTGGCCTTCTAATACACCAACGGTAAGTTCCCGCCCGTTTATATACTCTTCTATAAGCGCCTTCGGCCCATATTCAAAGGCGGCTTCAAGCGCGCCATTCAACATGCTTCTCTCTTTAACTATTGAGAGCCCTATGCTCGATCCTTCCGACTGCGGCTTTACTACGAGCGGCAACCCCAGGCCGTCCGTTTCGCCAAGATTCGATGAGCCCTTTTCAAATATTATATATCTTGCCGTAGGGATGTCATTTTTCGCAAAGGCCTTCTTGGACTCAATCTTGTCCATGGCCAATCTCGATGCCTCAACGCCGGAACCTGTGTAGGGTATGCCGGCGTCCTCCAAAATCTTTTGAACCGTGCCGTCTTCTCCGAACCTTCCATGCAGGGCGATAAACGCGACGTCGATTTTAGATTTCAGTATTATATCATGAATATCATCGCGCACATCGAGAAAAACCGCGTTCAATCCATCCTCTGCCAACGCGCTGTAAACCGCTCTGCCGGACCTCAGGCTTATCTCACGCTCATTCGACGGCCCTCCGGCCAGCACGCCTATTCGGCCAAACCTTGACCCTAACATTCTGTTACCCTCACCACTACACAACCTCTATCTCCAACTCCAACTCAATATTATAATTCTCCCTCACCTTCTCTTTTATCATCTCGATCATATCCAGTACATCTGTTGCCGTCGCGCCGCCCCTATTTATGATAAAATTCGCGTGCTTAGTCGAAACCTGAGCTCCCCCGATCCTCTTCCCTTTCAGTCCCAGCATATCTATCATCTGACCGCAGGTAAATTGAAATCCTGATGGATTTTTGAAGACGCACCCGGCGCTCGGGATATCGAGAACCTGCTTTACCTTCTTCATCTTTAAAAATCTTGCGCACCGCGATCTCAAAATTCTTTCATCATCCTTTTTCAGTTTAAGCCTTACCTCCAATATTATGTAACCTTTTAAGTTCGCGCATCTATAACCGAATTTTAACTTCTTCTTTTTCAAAATCTTCGTCGCTCCTTCACGGTCCATCGCCTTCACAGATGTCACGGAATCTCCCATGTTTTTGAACATGGGGCTCGCCTGGCCTCCGGCATTCATATAAATCGCGCCGCCGACGGTTCCCGGTATGCCGACGAGCGATTCAAGGCCGCCAAGCCCTTTTTCACACGAAAGCAGCACCAAACGGGCCAGGCTATATCCGGCCCCGACCCTCACCGTGTCTTTCTTGAATTCGATCCGTCGAAAGTCTAGAGCCGTTAAACGGATGACTATGCCCTTGAAGCCCGTGTCCCTGGCCAGGATGTTCGAGCCGTTACCTATGACAAAAACCGGCATTTTCATGGATTTAGCGAGACGCAGTATTTTTTTCAGGTCCCGCGCGCCATGCGGCTCAACCCAAATATACGCCGATCCGCCTATCCTGAAAGTGGTATGTTTTCTTAACGGTTCGCCTATTATAACCTTTGCCCGGCATGAACGCTTGATCTTTTCCGCGAGGTCAATATGCCCGGATAACAGTTCTCTCTGTAAATCACGGCAAAGTTCATCAGCGGTCGTTCTAATATCGCCCGCGCCTAATATCAATATCATATCGCCGCGTTTCTTTGACCTCATTATATAATTCGGGACCTTATCTTTTTTCATTATTCGCGCGTCTTTATGACCGTTGCGCTTGACCGCATCGAAAATATTCTTAACTGAAATGCCGTCGATCGGCCGCTCGCTTGCCGCGTATATATCGGTCAGTATAAGTTTATCGGCTTTTTTAAAGCACCTTCCGAAATCTTCCGCCAGGAATTTCGTGCGCGTATACCTGTGCGGTTGAAATACCACTACGCGGCGCCTGCTGTTCCAATTTCCGCACGCATCCAGGACCGCCTTTATCTCAGTAGGATGATGCGCGTAGTCGTCTATCAGCATGATGCCGTCATCGTCATACCTTAGATGGAATCTTCTCTTTGCCCCGCGAAAACCTTTTATGGAATCCGCTATATTATTGAATGACAGGCCCAAATTTAATCCAACCAGA
>MHFL01000013.1:9794-9873 GCA_001804165.1 Omnitrophica bacterium RIFCSPLOWO2_01_FULL_45_10
TATTGTGCATTCCGGGTATATTGATCTCCACCTTCCCGAGGCGCCGCGATTTATAAACGGGCTCAAAAACACTCCTGAA
>MHFL01000014.1:0-2640 GCA_001804165.1 Omnitrophica bacterium RIFCSPLOWO2_01_FULL_45_10
CGTTCGAGTCCTTTGTGGTGGGACCAAGCAATAGATTCGCGCATGCGGCGGCTCTGGGGGTCAGCGATTCCCCCGCGAAGGCATACAACCCTCTCTTCATATACGGCGGCGTGGGGCTGGGCAAGACGCACCTCATGCATGCTATTGGCCAAAGGGTCCTTCAGAAATTTCCCCGTAATAAAGTCCTATACATCTCGAGCGAGGAATTCACAAACCAACTGATCGGCGCCATCCAAACTAGGAGCACAGTGAAATTCCGGGAAAGATACAGGGGCGTAGACGTGCTTTTGATAGATGATATTCACTTCATCGCCGGGAAAGAATCAACGCAGGAAGAGTTCTTTCACACCTTTAACGCATTACATGACTCACACAAACAGATAGTGGTGTCTAGTGATAAGCCCCCGAAAGAGATACACAGCCTGGAAGAGAGGCTCATCTCGAGATTTGGGTGGGGCCTTGTAACCGATATACAGCCGCCGGATTTTGAGACGCGGATGGCAATATTAAAGAAGAAGTCGGAAGGCGAGACAACCACCATCCCCAATGAGGTGTTAATATTCTTGGCCGAGAAGATAAAATCGAACATAAGAGAACTCGAAGGCGCTTTAATAAGGATAGTTGCGTACGCAAAGTTGATAGAGAAGGATATCTCCGTGGACCTCGTAAGGGAGGTTTTGAAAGACATGATTTTAGAGGGGGAGAAGAAGATAACCATAGAATTTATCCAAAAAAGGGTGAGTGAATATTTTGATATTAAACTCACCGACATGCGGGCGAAGAAGAGACATAAGGCAATTGTCTATCCGAGACAGATCGCCATGTACTTGTCCCGACGTTTAACGGGCTATTCTCTCCCCGAGATAGGCGACCAATTTGGAGGCAGGGACCATACAACCGTCATGCACGCGCACGAGAAGATAGAAAATGATTTGAAGGTTAAGGATAGTTTAAGGGATATTGTTTCACAATTGATTCGTGATATTAAGGGGTAGGGGTAGTTTGTTAATATCTTATTCTGTTTTTGTGTGGGGGAAACCAACATAACATCTTTTAGTTATTAATGTTATGGGCTTATCCACATATCAACAATAAGATACTATCACTACTACTATCTTCTTAATCTACGTATTAAGTAGGAGGCTTTAAAATGAAGTTTTCCGCGTCGAAAAGTTTATTATTAAAAGGATTACAGAGCGTTCAGAGCGCCATTAATACAAAAGCGAATCTACCGATATTATCGAACATATTAATAGAAGCGAATAATGATAATATTATATTAACCACCACAGACCTGGATATAGGCATAGTTACAACGATCGAAATAAAACCATCCATTGCTGGAGCGATAACGATACCGGCAAAAAAACTTTTTGATATAATTAAAGAATTACCGGAAGATGAGACGATATCCATCTCGGTGAAGAAAAACAACCTTACTTATATAGAATGTGAGAATAATGTATTTAAGGTTATGGGCCTTCCAAAAGATGAATTCCCACAACTACCGGAATTAAAAAACAAAGACCATATTATTTTAGAGCAAAAAAAATTAAAGACAATGCTCGGGCTGACGAGTTTCGCCGTATCCAATGACGAGACAAGATATGTATTAAACGGGATCCTTTTTGTGATACGGCCGGATGGCATAAGGCTGGCGGCCACCGACGGAAGGCGCCTCGCCGTTATAGACGAAAAAAAAGAGTTTCCAAAGAACCTTGAGAGAAGATTTATAGTGCCGACAAAAGCCGTCAACGAACTTAATAGGATCTTGGGTGACAATGGCGAGGTCAGGATATTCTTGGGGGACAATCAGGTGCTTTTCGATATGGGGCCGACGCGGCTCATTTCAAGGTTAATAGAGGGCGATTTCCCTAATTATGACCAGGTAATCCCAAAGGAGTCGAAGGAGAAAATAATTGTCCC
Organism: Omnitrophica bacterium RIFCSPLOWO2_01_FULL_45_10; assembly: GCA_001804165.1. Classification (GTDB taxonomy): domain Bacteria; phylum Omnitrophota; class Gorgyraeia; order 2-01-FULL-45-10; family 2-01-FULL-45-10; genus 2-01-FULL-45-10-A. Next base: position 1,927 of record MHFL01000014.1, read on the forward strand.
GAGAGATTTATTTTTATCCGCCATCAAGAGGGTCGCCCTTTTCACTAACCCGGATTCCATGGCGGTCAAGATAGACGTCTTGCGCGACAGGATGGTTCTATCTAAAAATACGCCCTACTTGGGAGAGGCGCGCGTCGAGGTGGTGGCGGACTATAAAGGTAAGGAGATCTCGGTAGGGTTCAATCCCAATTATATCATCGACCTTTTGAAGAATATTGACCAGGAAAAGATAGACCTTGAACTCGTCGATACGGAAAAGCCGGGCGTTATCAGGATTAGAAACGAATACGTCTATGTCGTTTTACCCATGCAGCTGACTTAAAATCTTATGGTTGATAAGGCGCCCATAGGCGACCTCGTCCAGGGAGTGATCAAGCGGCTAAAAAAGGGGCGCCTAAGCGAAGAAGAGATGGCCAGCGTGTGGGTAAAGGCCGTAGGCAGGAAAGCGGCCCGGCACTCTCATCCGGCATCTCTTAGAAGGGGAGTCCTTTTTGTCAATGTCGACCGCTCGAGCTGGCTTTACGAGTTGACGCTTAGGAAGAAAGAGATTCTAGAAAAGATGGAAGGGAAAATGAAGCGTAAACCGGCAAAAGATATAAGGTTCAGGATAGGGGAAATAGGGAAATGAGCGCGAAACCAAAAATGGAAAAGGCAATTCAGGAGAAAGAAAAGGCGGCAGCCGTCAAGAAGTACGACGCGACGACGATACAGGTC
>MHFL01000014.1:2651-10969 GCA_001804165.1 Omnitrophica bacterium RIFCSPLOWO2_01_FULL_45_10
ACATAGACGTCGTCGTGCATGCGGACAATTCAGTGACGGTCGTAGATGACGGCAGGGGTATCCCTGTGGATATACACAAGACACAGAAAAAGCCCGCTGTCGAGGTCGTCCTGACGACATTGCACGCAGGCGGTAAATTCGATCATAGGGTATATAAAGTGGCGGGGGGCTTGCACGGTGTCGGCGTGAGCGTTGTGAACGCGCTCTCCGAGTGGCTCGAGGTGGAGGTAAGGCGGGACGGCAAGATTCACCGCCAGGACTACGAGAAGGGGAGGGCCGCCTCTAAACTCAAAGTTATAGGAACGGCGAAAAATACGGGCACACGCGTTACGTTCAAAGCGGATAAAGAGATATTCGGCGCCAATATCAGTTATAGTTTCGACACGCTGTCCAATCGCCTGAGGGAACTGGCATTCTTAAATAAAAACGTGAGAATAACATTAAAGGACGAGAGGGCTAAGGACAGGGAGGCGGAATTTAAATTCTCAGGCGGCATCATCTCGTTTGTCGAATATCTGAATAAGAATAAAAACGTTCTTCACAAAAAGGTCATATACTTCGCGAGCGAAAAGGACAATATCCAGGCGGAGATAGCGATACAGTATAACGACGGTTACGCCGAAAGCATATTCTCGTTCGCCAACAATATAAATACGGTCGAAGGCGGCACGCACCTCACGGGCTTTAAGTCCGCCCTCACGAGGACGCTCAACCAATATTGCAAAAATAAGAATCTATTGAAAGATTCGGATGTAGGGATATCCGGCGACGACGTTAGAGAGGGCATGAGCGCCGTGATCAGTGTCAAGGTCCCCAACCCTCAATTCGAGGGCCAGACGAAGACAAAGTTAGGCAATTCAGAAGTGGAGGGGGTAGTAGAATCCATAGTTAATGAGGCGCTCGGCACATTCTTAGAAGAAAACCCCCCGATCGCGAATAAAATTATAGAAAAGGCGGTCCTTGCCGCGAGGGCTCGGGACGCGGCGAGGAAGGCGAGAGAACTGACGCGCAGAAAAGGCGCCCTCGACGGCGCGGCGCTTCCGGGGAAATTGGCGGACTGCCAGGAGACGGACCCCGCATTGTGCGAACTCTACCTTGTCGAGGGCGACTCAGCCGGAGGTTCGGCCAAACAAGGACGTGATAGGCGGTTCCAGGCGATATTGCCGCTTAAGGGGAAGATACTGAACGTGGAGAAGGCGCGGCTCGATAAGGCATTGGCGAACGAAGAGATCAGGACAATAATAACCGCTTCAGGGACCGGCATTGGAGAAGAATTTGATATATCGAAACTGCGCTATAATAAAATAATTATTATGACAGACGCCGACGTGGATGGCAGTCACATTAGAACCTTGCTTCTAACTTTTCTATATAGACAGATGCCGGCGTTGATTGAGAAGGAACATGTCCACATAGCACAGCCGCCTCTTTATAAAATTAAAAGAGGGAAAAGAGAGGAATACATACAAACGGAATCCGACTTCAATAACCTATTGCTTGAATTGGGTTCAGAGGGGATGGATCTTGTTAGATTAAAAGATAAGCACCAATATACGGATAAGCAGTTAAAGTCGATTTTAGATGCTCTGGTTGAACTCCAATGTTTCGCTGTTGCTATAGAGCGGCGTGGAGTGAATTTTGTAAAATATATAGGTTTTAGACATAAGAAGACCAAAAAATTGCCACTTTATATGGTTAAAGTGGATTATGAAAACCACTTTTTGTATAATGAGGATGAATTAGCAGACCATATAAAAGGCCCTGAAGAAAAGGGGAAGAGTAAATCAAAAAATGCACAAAATGTTAAGCAAGAAGAAAGTCAAGTAGCTGAAATTAAGCCCTTAGATTATATAGAATTTTATGAGGCGAGAGAGATCGAAAAGATTATAGATAGAGTAGAAAAATTGGGCCCCGACATTGAGGATTATGATGATGAGGGGGTGGAGGATAAGAAAGGGGCCGCGAAGAAAGAATCTAAGAAACCAAAGTACATGATAAAGATAGACAAGGAGCACAAGAATTTTTATAATTTGAAAGAGATATTGAAATTTGTCATGGACGTAGGTAAAGAAGGGATGACAATACAGAGATATAAAGGCCTGGGCGAGATGAACCCCGAGCAACTTTGGGAAACTACGATGGATCCCGAGAAGAGGACTCTTTTAAGGGTCACTCTCGAAGACGCGGTTGAGGCGGACGCGATGTTCACTGTTCTCATGGGCGAGGCAGTGGGCCCCAGAAGGGAATTTATCGAGAAGCACGCCCATGAGGTGAAGGTGCTGGATATTTAAATGTACACGCGCAACGAGAAAATAATCCCGGTATACATAGAAGAGGAGATGAAGGACTCCTACATAAATTACGCGATGAGCGTGATTGTGGGGAGGGCCCTCCCCGACGTTCGCGACGGCCTAAAGCCGGTCCACAGAAGGATCCTTTATGCGATGAAAGAACTCGGAGTAGAACATAATAAGCCGTATAAAAAATCCGCGAGGATCGTCGGGGATTGCATGGGGAAATATCATCCGCACGGGGACGCCGCGATCTACGATACTCTTGTCAGAATGGCGCAGGATTTTTCACTGCGTTATACGCTCGTTGATGGCCAAGGAAATTTTGGATCGGTCGATGGGGATGTAGCTGCCAGCATGCGTTATACCGAGGCCCGGCTGGCTCATATAACCGACTGGATGCTGCTCGACTTGGAGAAAGATACCGTAGACTTCATGCCGAACTTCGATGGCTCGCTCAAGGAACCGACGGTTTTGCCGGCGTGCCTTCCGAATCTTTTAGTGAACGGTTCAAGCGGGATAGCGGTCGGCATGGCGACGAATATCCCCCCGCATAATTTGAGAGAGGTCATTGAAGCCGTAACATTTGTAATAGACAATCCGGATTGTGAGCCGAAGGACCTCTTGAAGAAGATGAAGGGGCCCGACTTCCCGACAGGAGGGATAATACGCGGCTTCGAAGGCATTCGCGACGCCTATACAACAGGCAGAGGGCTCGTGCGGATATACGCGAAGGCCTTCATCGAAGTCGAGAAGAATTCCAAAGAGGCGATTATAATCAAAGAGATCCCTTACATGGTGAATAAGGCAAATCTCATAGAATCAATCGCCGAATTGGCTCAATCCAAAAAGATAGACGGCATCACGGATTTAAGAGACGAGTCCGACAAAGACGGGATAAGGGTCGTTATTGAGCTGAGGCGGGGAGTGAACGCGAATATCATATTGAATCAACTCTATAAACATACCCAGATGCAGGAGACCTTCGGCGTCATAATGCTCGCCCTCGTTGACGGCAGGCCCAAGGTCCTGAACCTGAAAGAGATGTGTGATGAATTTATAAAGCACAGGAAGGACGTCGTCGTAAAGAGGACGCGGTTCGAATTGGAGAAGGCCCAGAACAGGGCGCACATATTAGAGGGCTTAAAGATAGCGCTAAAATATCTGGATAGGATAATAAAGCTCATAAGGGAATCAAAGGATCCCCATGCCGCCAAAGAAGAGATGATGAAAAAATTCGACCTCTCCGACAGGCAGGCGCAGGCCATTCTCGAGATGCAATTACAACGGCTGACGCACCTTGAGCGCGACAAGATCGACAAGGAATATCTTGAGTTAATAAAAAGGATAGAACTTTATAAATCCATACTCGCGAGCGAGAAGAAAGTCTTGGAAATAATAAAAGATGAGATGAAGGATTTGGGTGAAAAATTCGGCGATGACAGGCGCACAGAGATTACCGCGGCCGCGGAGGAATTAGAAATCGAAGACTTGATTGCCGAAGAGGATGTGGTAATAACGATAAGCCACGCCGGATACATAAAACGCCTGCCCGTGTCGAGTTATAGAAAACAGCGCCGTGGAGGCAAGGGCGTTACCGGCGCGGAGATGAAAGAAGAAGATTTCATCGAGCATCTATTCATTGCGTCCACGCACGATTACATGCTCTTCTTCACTGACAAGGGCATGGCCCACTGGCTCAAAGTTCATGAGATACCCGAGACAGGGCGCCTTTCTAAAGGCAAGGCGATAATAAATATGCTTTCGCTCGCTCAAGGCGAAAAGATAAGCGCGTTTGTGCCGGTGAGAGAATTTAAGGAAGGCGCGTTTCTGATGATGGCCACTAGGAACGGCGTCGTCAAGAAGACGGCTCTCAGGGCCTATGCCCACCCAAGAAGGGGCGGGATCATCGGTATCGGTTTAGAAAAAGACGATGAGTTGATCAAGGTAGAACTCACTAATGGCGACGAAGAGATGCTCTTAGCGACAAAAGAAGGCAAGGCCATCCGTTTCAAAGAATCTCAAATCAGGGACATGGGCAGGGGGGCGAAAGGCGTTAGAGGGATACGGCTTGGGAAGAAGGACGCCTGTATCGCGATGGAGATCGTGAGGCCCGATCAGACAGTTCTCACAGTAACACAGCAGGGCTTCGGGAAGAGGACATCATTTAAAGAGTACCGACTCCAGTCCCGCGGCGGGAAAGGCATAATAAACATAAAGGTAACGGGCAAAAACGGCGAGGCGGTAGGCTTGAAGACAGTTTCCGATAAAGATGAACTGATGCTCATAACCGAGAAAGGCATGATCGTCCGCTCTCCCGTTAAAGACATAAGGTCCACTGGCCGCTCGACGCAAGGCGTGCGGCTCATGAGGGTGGAATCCGGCGACAAGATAGCGAGCGTCGCGAAGATAGTACCCGAAGAAGAGGGAGAGGCCGAGTAACACAACATGTCCCCATCGTCTAGTCTGGTCTAGGACACGAGATTTTCATTCTCGCGACTCCGGTTCAAATCCGGATGGGGACGCCATCCGCCTTCCTGTGTTGGGTTATTCAGAGAAGATAGCGTGCGGCGGATGGTTCTGGCAGAATATTCCTTTCCCTTATGTTGAAGCAAAGGACAATAATATGTGCGGAATAATCGGATACGTCGGGAAAAGAGAAGCACAGCCGATACTCTTGAATGGTCTCAGACTCTTAGAGTATCGAGGATACGACTCTGCCGGCATGTGTACACTTTTAGGGGATGGCAAAAGAATTTTCCTTCACAAGCTTCCCGGCAAAGTGAAGGATTTAGAGCATGCTCTTAAGAAAAAGTCGCTTTCAGGTTCATTAGGTATAGGCCATTGCTTAGCCCCAGATACCTATGTTTTCCTCTCCGATGGGAGGATAAAAAAGATAGCCGATCTAACTGACGGCGAAGGCGTCATTTCCATCGAACTCCCTAATCTTAGATGCAGAAATTCCAATGAGATCAAAATATTTTGCCATAGATCGCCGCCATATCTTTATCGGGTAAAAACATCCTATTTTACTTTTGTGGCTAGTGGTGAACATCGGATCTTTACGGCTGATCCTTCAGGAACAATAACTGAAAAGAAAGTAAAAGATATAACCGATGAATTAATAGCGATGCCGGCCAAGATATCGTCGGTTGAAGATTGCATAAGTTGTAAATTAAAAAGCGTTCCTGTAGAAAAACATTTTATTGTAACAGGCGCTGGCCGTGAAATACTAAAGCGGCGTAGAGAGATGAGAGGATCTTGTTGGGAAGAGATCGAAAATTCGACAGGCATAAATTCTACATACATTAAAAGAATTGAAAAGGGAGAGAGGATTTCTATAGAGGAAACCAGATTAAAGAAATTATCGAAATATTATAATATCGATTTTTCCCCGGAGTTATTTAGGTCTGAAAATTTTATCACTAACGATGTGACGCTGTCAGATTTTACCAGTGACGAAATAATGCAGATACTGGGATACATTATCGGAGACGGGCATATTACGGAGCGGATGATTAGATTTAAAGAGAGCGATAAAAATGTCTGCATGACCTATCAGAATCTTTTTAAAAAAGTATTTAATATCCGTAGCAATTTAAAGAAGAAAAAAGGGCATTATATTTTTGTGATTAGCAGCAGGTACTTAGCGAATTGGCTTAGAGAAAACTTCCCCATTTTGCTATTGCCAGGACCTAAAAAAGATTTGCCTGAGTTCACAGGGAATCTTCCTGAAAGTCAAATCGCCGGCCTGTTAAAGGGTTTATTCGACGCGGAGGGCGCTGTGGCCACGCTTTCCGGCCAGGTAGTGATTACCATGACTAGTAAGCATATAATTCAAAAAATTCAACTTTTCCTTCTTAGGTTTGGCGTGCTTTCTACTTATAACGAAAGTGTCAGAAAAATAAAAAACTGGAATGATGTTTATCGATTGAGTATAAATGATAATGACTCTATGATGAATTTCTATAAAGCGATAGGATTTTCATCCCCAAATAAACAAAGGAAACTTTTAGCCCTGGTTAACTCTGTAAAAAATTTTAATTATAAGCATTTTCATCTACCTATAAGATTAGATGAATTTTATCGTAACTATTTAAGGCCTACCGGCATCAAGGGTTGGCACAAGATACGATTAAAGCCACAGAAGTCGTATTTAACATCTTATAGGCTAGGTAAATTATTAAAATGGATAGATCAAAATGGAAACTCTGTAAAGCACAACGAGAAGAAAAAAGAATTAATAAGTTGCGTTAAAAAGTTCGTTAATTCGGATATTGTCTGGGTTAGATCGAAGATTACAAAGATCCCCTCTCCTTATAGATTTGTTTACGATTTAGAAGTTACTCCTTCTTCTAATTTTATCGGTAATGGAATAATGCAGCATAATTCTAGATGGGCAACTCATGGGGCTCCTAATCAGGTCAACGCTCACCCGCACCTGGATTGCAAAGGCGAGATTGCAGTGGTTCATAATGGCATCATCGAAAACTACGCCCAACTCAAAGAACAATTGACGAAGGAAGGGCACAGATTTAAAAGTCAGACAGACACAGAGGTTATCGTTCATCTGATCGAAAAATTTTATAAAAGCATACCATTTGAAGAGGCTGTGAGGAAAGCCATTGCAAAACTGGAAGGCTCTTTCGCAATCGCGTGCATATCCAAACGAGAGCCGCAAAAATTAGTGGGGGCGAGGCTAGGAAGCCCACTGATAGTCGGATTGGGTAAGGAAGAGAATTTTCTCGCCTCTGACGTTCCGGCAGTCTTAAATCATACAAAGGATGTGATATTTTTAAATGAAAATGAAATGGCGGTTTTAACCAAGGATAAGTGCGAAGTCACCGATTTCACCGGTAGGCATATACCAAAGAGCGCAAGCCGCATAAAATGGAGCGCGGAGCAGGCCGAGAAGCAAGGTTATGCGCATTTCATGTTGAAAGAGATAAATGAACAGCCGGCTATATTGGAGAATTTTCTTAAAGTTCGGATTAAAGACAAGGCCAACGAAATAAACTTCGAAGAATTGACGATTAACGACGATGCGCTTAAGAAAATAAAGAATATAGCGATCGTTGCCTGCGGCACCGCATATCACGCGGGGCTCATAGGAAAATATGTATTGGAGTCTATCTGCGGCATCCCTACCTCCGCCGAAGTTTCGAGCGAATTCAGATACAAGAACCTCCTCGTCGATAAAGAAACACTGGTGATAGCGATAAGTCAGTCAGGCGAGACGGCTGATACGCTTGCCGGAGTCAAAGAGGCGAAGAGATACGGCTCTAAAGTTCTCTCCATCGTAAACGTCCTCGGCTCTACGCTGACGAGAGAGTCCGATGGAGTTATATACACGCACGCCGGCCCTGAAATAGGCGTTGCCTCGACAAAGGCCTATACCGCTCAAGTTACGGCCCTATATTTATTCGCGCTTCATCTTGCGAAAGTAAAACATACCCTGACTCAAAGAGAGATAAATAAATATATCGAAGAATTAAGGCGTATCCCAAGACTCCAGAGAGAGATTTTGAAAAATCAGGCCGCTATCGCCCGCCTTGCGCGGCGGCATTCCCATTTCGGCTCATTTTTATACTTGGGGCGCTCGCTCAATTTCCCTTCGGCGCTTGAGGGCGCGTTAAAGTTGAAGGAGATATCCTACATACCCGCTGAGGGTTATGCGGCGGGCGAGATGAAGCATGGGCCGATCGCGTTGATAGACGAGTACCGCGCGGTCGTCTGCATAGCGCTCCGCGAATCTAAAGTGTATGAGAAGATGTTCTCTAATATCCAGGAGATCCGCGCCCGCAAGGGAAAGATTATAGCCATCGCGGGCGTTGGCGATGAAAAGATAAAGAGAGAAATTAAAGAGGTAATCCACATACCGAATTCCAACGAACTATTCTCACCGCTTCTTGTCGCGATACCTTTACAGCTGCTCGCGTATCACATCGCCGTGAAAAGGGGCTGTAACGTCGACCAGCCGCGAAATCTGGCAAAGTCTGTGACGGTTGAATGAGCGGAACACTATAC
>MHFL01000014.1:11025-12340 GCA_001804165.1 Omnitrophica bacterium RIFCSPLOWO2_01_FULL_45_10
GTTGAAGAGAGTCGACTTAATCGCCGCGGAGGATACGCGCCGCACAAAGATTCTCCTCGATAGATACGGAATAAAAACCCCGACGACGAGTTATTTCGAATACAATAAGGTCCGGAAAACAGATTATATCTTAAAGGTCTTAAATGAGGGTAAATCCGTCGCGTTAGTTTCAGACGCGGGCACGCCCGGCATTTCAGACCCGGGATATAAGATAACCCGCCTCTGTATAGAGAATAATGTCCCGGTCGTTCCGATACCGGGCCCGGCAGGCCTTATAACAGCCCTTACCATTTCAGGTAAACCTACCGATAAATTCACATTCGAGGGGTTCTTATCACCCAAGCCAATCCGTAGAAAAAATCAGTTAAAGAAACTGCGCGGCGAGAAGAGGACCGTCGTTTTATACGAGTCACCTCACCGCCTCACGAAGTTGCTCGATGATATTTTAGAGGTCTATGGCGATGTCGAGATTGTATTAGCCAGAGAATTGACCAAGAAATTCGAAGAGGTGCGTCGCGGCAAGGTGAGCGAAGAGTCAGAGCATTTTAAATCAGTAGCGCCAAGAGGCGAATTCATAGTGATTTTATGAATAAACTCGTTCCGATTCTCGTTACAATCCTCACTCTATGGATAATCCTGCTCATTCCATTCAGGATCATCGGCTATGGATACCTTCCGCCGGACGACGCGATGCGTCACGCGGCAAAGGCCGTTTCAGGCAAGCCCTGGGCCGAAATCTTGGTCCTACGCGACGGCTATACGCGCGACAGCCATATCGGTTGGCATGCGATATTGGAGACAATCCACAAGTTGACGAATTGGGACGCTCATAGCCTGGTCCTCTTCTCCGTCATCTTTCTTTTCTGTCTCTTCTCGTTCGCGCCGGTCCTATTTTTGCGGCGTCCTGAGGCATGGCCGATTGCGCTGCTTCTTTTGGCGGTCGCGTACCCTTCTTTTTTGTTTCGGCTTTTATTGGGTAGGCCTTACATCGTAACCATGGCCATAATTCTTATCATAGGGTTTTTATGGCCGAGACTTCGGGAGAAAAAGATCCCTTATGGCACGCTGACTTTTTTTACAATATTAATCGCCGCCTCGACTTGGATCCATTGCGGCTGGTATCTTTTCGGCCTGCCTATCGCCGCCTTCTTTCTTTCGCGGGAATGGCGGGCCGGCATTCTCTTTTCAATCGCGTCGCTCATTGGTATATTAATAGGCGCCGCGCTCACAGGCCACCCGTATCTATTTTTAAAACAGACTCTTCAGCACGTATTCCTTGCCTTCGGGAATAACCAGTTACAACGAATGCTGGTAA
>MHFL01000015.1:0-2083 GCA_001804165.1 Omnitrophica bacterium RIFCSPLOWO2_01_FULL_45_10
AAAATTCCCGCTAGCGGGAGTAGTGAATTCATCCCGAAGCCTGCGCAGAAAATTTCGTAGAAATTTTCAAGCGTATAGGCAAGGGATATCCGCCGGCGCTTTGAACGAGGGATAGTCAGAGAAAGAGGCAATTGATTTTTTGAACGCGCCTGTAGCTCAGTTGGATAGAGCACCTGCCTTCTAAGCAGGGTGTCGGGCGTTCGAGTCGCCCCAGGCGCGCCATAGAATTCTTGCTAACGGGAGTAACGAATTCATCCCGAAGCCTGCGATGAAAATTCCTACGGAATTTTCGAGCGTTTAGGCAAGGGATAGAATTGAGCGAGGAGTAGGTGTTAAGCTAGATATAATAAATATGCGGTGGGTGTAGCTCAGCTGGTTTAGAGCACTTGACTGTGGCTCAAGTGGTCGCGGGTTCAAATCCCGTCATCCACCCCATTTTATCGTAACTCATTTTCGCACAATGAGATACATCAATTAACCGACGGGGAAACCCGTCGGTGTTTTTCTATCTGGCGATGTCCCTAGGAGATGCGGCATTATTTTCATTGATGTATTTTGAAATATCCCGCAGCCAAATCTTCGTCGGGAAATAGCCCATTTTCCCACTTGACAATATTCCCACTATGGCGTATACTTTGAATAGAAAAAGGAGGAGATGAAAATGCTCAAATCTAACAGCAAGATCAAGAAAGAAGCAGTTGATATCCACGAAGAGTTCATGCCGTACCAGACCAAGCCGCTTGACTCCAAATACAGGATTACTTTAGGCAACAGGCTTACCAGGTTGCTTGGCAGGCGGATGAAGACAGAGGCATACCAGATTTTTGTCGGCAGGAATGGGGACATTTTATTAAGGCCGTCGGTATCCATTCCCAGCAATGAAGCCTGGGTATATCAAAACCCCGCAGTCATTGGAAAACTCCGCAAGGGCCTCCAGGAAGCCGAGGAAGGCAAAACCGAGCGCGTAGACGATCTGGAGTCCTTCCTGGAAAAATTATGAAGTTCTTCTTAAGTTTTACGCCAACCGCAAAAGCTTACCTTAAAGAACTAAAGGGGTCAGCCCATCTTGAGAAGCGCTTTAAGGCGGTATCCAAGGCCTTGAAGTTTCTGCAAGGAGATCCGCGTCATCCCAGCCTGCAGACACATGAGTTTTCTTCGTTTAAGGGTCCCCGCGGGGAGAAGGTTTTCGAGGCTTATGCCGAGCAGGATACGCCTGCTGCATACAGGATATTCTTCTTTTATGGTCAGCAGAGGGGAGAGATTGTTATTGTGGCAATTACGCCTCATCCGGAGAAGGGCTAACCATGAGTTCGAATCCCGTCACCTACCCCAAAATATTTTTCAAAGAAAAGGGAAAAGAAGGATATGAATATTAAAACAATTTTTTTCTTTGCGCTTTTATTAATGTTTATTTTTCATCCGTTACATGCGTCCGAATCGGCTTGGTTTGCGAATGGCAAACCATCGCAGGACACTGAAAATGAGAAGTCAAAAGATGGGTTCGGGGTGCAATTATGGTTAACTACAGATGGCAATCTTTACGAAGAATGGAGCAAGCCTGAGGTGCCGGAATGGACAGTTACCAAACGGGCAAAACGAAACAAGCCGGTTTACGCAGTTATTATTTTTATCAATCCTCCGGTTAATGAGAAAGGCGAATGTGATATTAGCGGCGATATACTCATTCGGCAACCTGACGGCAAAGTATATGCGGATATAAAGGATTTTAAGATATGGCAAAATAAGCCAGCGCCGCCTAAAAATAATATAGGATTAGCTGAAAATGACGTTACGATAATGATTGAAAATAATGATCCTTTGGGTATATATACTATCGATGTTTTGGTAAAGGACCGAGTAAAAAAGATAACCATTCCCTTACATTATGAATTTATTGCGGAAGAGTGAATACTCTACCATCCAGAAATCCGCGAGGAAATCCCTCTCTAATCCCCAAAACCCCTTGATATAGTAAGATATTACCCCTATAATAAAACCAGCTAAATCAGAGAGGTTTCCCCTCGTGCAATAGGAGAGGGACCCCAAAATATTAACACTTGTTGAATATTATATAAAAATAGGT
>MHFL01000015.1:2093-9580 GCA_001804165.1 Omnitrophica bacterium RIFCSPLOWO2_01_FULL_45_10
GCTAGCATAGTCAGAAGAATGGTAAAGGGTTCGGAAATAATTTAAGTATTTCCGGAGGAATTTGATGGTCGGGCCGCCATCTCTTGAAAAAAGAGGAGCGGTTTTTTATTTTATGGAGGCGCGACAATATGGATGAGTTATTAATAGTTAAAAAATTACAACTATTCGTAATACCTATTGCGGTATCTTTAATGACCGTGATTTTTGGATACGTCTTAAGGAATATTTTATTCAGTCGGCTTTCTCATTGGGCTGGCAGGACAAAAACCGATGCCGACGATATCGTCATCGCCGCAACAAAAGGTCCTTTTATAATCTGGTGTTTAATGCTCGGCATATATTTCGGCCTCGAAATTTCAGAACTGCCGGAACATTGGGTAGGCATAGCTGGAAAGGTATTACTTGTATTGGGTGTTATTTCAGTAACCTTAGTTTTATCGAACATATCCACGAAATTTATAAAAGTCTACTCCGCCAAGGTTGAGACTGCTTTACCCGTGACTTCGCTTACCCAGAACATAAGTCGCATCATTATCTTTGTAATTGGCCTTCTTATAATTCTGAATAATCTTGGGATATCGATAACCCCTATTCTTGCCACTTTAGGAGTGGGTGGTTTGGCGGTCGCCTTAGCCCTTCAGGATACGCTTTCGAATCTTTTCGCCGGCTTCCATATCATTATCGCAAGACAGGTCAAGGTCGGCGATTATATAAAATTAGAGTCCGGAGAAGAAGGTTACGTGACGGATATAAACTGGCGGACCACGAAAATAAGGATGTTACCGAACAACGTAGTATTAGTCCCTAACGCGAAACTGACTCAGGCGATCATCACCAATTATTATCTTCCAGACAAGGAAATGGCAGTCTTGGTAAATCTCGGGGTTCATTACAATAGCGATTTAGCCAAAGTGGAGAAGGTTACTTGCGAAGTAGCCAAAGAGGCGATGAAAGAAGTCACGGGAGGAATATCTGATTTCGAACCGTTTATCAGGTATCATACATTCGGAGATTTCAGTATTAATTTCACCGTGATCTTAAGGGCAAAAGAATTTGTCGACCAGTATTTAATAAAGCATGAATTTGTAAAGAGGCTTCATGAAAGATACAAAAGAGAGGGGATAATCATACCCTATCCGATCAGGGCGATAAATTACGAACAGGAAGGAACCCGCTGATATGAGACGGATACTATTATTTATTTTACCGATCCTTATTATCGTTGCCTTGGTCTTTACGATATTCGGCATAGTGCAGGTTAATTTTGAAGAAAACAGATTAATGGATGACCTTCAAAGGAAGGCCAAGACCGTTGCCGAAAGCGCAGAATTATCAGCCCGGTATATTTTGATCAACAATGACTTAAGACAGGCTAACCGCTTGGTCGAGAGTTTCCAGAAGAGGGAAAGATTACAGGGGTGCGTTATTTATGATAACGACGGCAATGTATTATCTGTCACAGACCGTATCTCGGAGTGGAGCAAAAAAGATAAACCCTATCTTAAAGAAGTTTTGAATACAAAAAATCCCCGCGGCGCGCTGGAGAAATTCAAGGAATATTCCGTGTACAGCTACGTCCTTCCTGTTCTGGATGACGAAAAAAATGTTTTAGGTGTGGTAGAAGTTATTTACGATACCTCGTATGTCTTTACAACGCTGACGGAACTATGGAGACATATAAGCATTGCCTTGATAATCTTGGTTGTATCTATCACGTTAATTATGGCGTTGCTGCAGAGGCGGATATTTATTTTACCGGTTCTTCAGCTTACCGAGTGGTTTCATCTTTTTCAAAAAGGCGAGACAGACAAGCAACATCCGATAACGAAGGAAAAAGGCGAGTTCGGAAAGTTAGCCAGCGAAGTCGAACAAATAGCTTTGAGTTTGAGGATCGCGCGTAAGACGATTTCTGATAAGGCGCAGGTCCGCTTGCAAAAAGAAGAACTATGGACGGAGGCAAAACTCAAAGACCTTGTCCTGGCTAAAATGGGAGAGAATGCTTTGTATGTAGTTTCAAACAGGGAACCATATATGCATGTCATCGAGGATACAAGCGGGGAAGCTAGGTGTATTAGGCCTGCAAGCGGTGTCGTTACTGCCATTGATCCTATATTGCGCGCGTGCGGTGGGACATGGATCGCTCATGGAAGCGGGAATGCAGACAGAAAATTTGTAAACTCAAAGAACAAACTGGCCGTTCCGCCTGAAGATAACCGCTATATTCTCAAAAGAGTCTGGATGACAAAAGAGGAAGAGCAGGGTTATTACTACGGTTTTTCCAACGAAGGATTATGGCCGCTCTGTCACATTACTCATACCCGGCCCATCTTTCGGGAATCCGACTGGCAGATGTACAAGAAAGTAAACCAGAAATTTGCCGATGCGATTCTGGAAGAATTGCCCGCGAAAAATCCCTTTGTGTTTATTCAAGATTATCATTTTACGCTTCTTCCAAAGATGATAAAGGAGAAACAACCTAACGCGACTATAGCGTTATTCTGGCATATACCCTGGCCGAATCCGGAGATATTCGCCACCTGTCCCTATCAGAAAGAAATTCTGGACGGAATGCTGGACAGCGATCTTATCGGCTTCCATGTGCAGTTTCACTGCAATAATTTCCTCGATACCGCCAACAGGTTTTTGGAATCCCGTGTTGACACGGAAAAATTCAGCATCGTGCGAGCGGGCAAAGAAACTTTTGTTCGCGCTTTTCCTATAAGCGTAGATGGTTATATGGGAGAGGACGTTGAACGGTGTTCAGCCGAGATAGAGAAATTATCGAAAGAATTTGAATTGTATAACAAGATAGTGGCTGTGGGGGTAGAAAGAATTGATTACACCAAGGGGCTGGTGGAAAGGATGTATGCCGTAGACAGGTTTTTGGAGAAATATCCTCAATATAAAGGCAAGTTTGTTCTTATCCAATTGGCAGCCCCAAGCAGGACCCATATAAAGCGCTACCACGATCTAATGGGAGAGATAGATGAGGTGGTCGAGAAAGTCAATTGGAAGCATTCCGACGGGAATTGGAAACCGATCATATACTTAAAGAAGCATTTCTCTCCGGAAGAGATCAAACCATATTATGCTTTAGCAGATGTCTGTATTGTGAGTTCCTTGCATGACGGGATGAATCTGGTGGCAAAGGAATACGTTATCTCGAATAAAAAACTGGACGGCGTCTTAATCCTGAGCCGCTTTACCGGAGCCGCGAGAGAACTGACGGATGCGATTCAGATAAATCCTTATTCCATAGAGGAATTCGCCGACGCCATCAAATTTGCGATGGAGATGCCTGTCGAGGAAAGGAAGAGGCGCATGGAAAGCATGCGTAAGATAGTCACGGAAAATAACGTATACCGTTGGGCGGGGAATGTTATTACCGAACTGACAGCGCTGAAGAAAGGCTAGAAATAGGCATACCTGGAGAGTAAATTGACCGAAGAAATAGTTTTATCTGCCTGGATCATGTGGGGGCTTTCCGGGATAATCGTAACGGTATTTGTCCTGCCTTTTGTGGCCAAGAAAATAGAGCGGGATCTGGAGATCTTTCTTTTTGTAATGGGTTTGTTGGCAGTAACAATTTCTCAATTATGGAGTAAACATTTGGTCTATGAGGCGTTGGTCGAGCCGATAAAGATCAGCGTTGCGGTACTGGTGGCCGGGCTGCTCTTTCGTTGTATCAGGGATCGTATCCGGTCGATGATCAATCGCTATCTTTAAGCTAAAAGGACCGCCTTTTTATGCTGATTTTTGGTTTTTAATGAAATTATTGGGATGGTACGTTTTTCCGGGAATCTTAATTTTAGGTTTTCTGTCCACGCTTATCAAACCCGGGATGGCCGCGAAAACTACCTTAACCGAAGACAAGCCGGAGATGGTAAAAGACATTTTTGTCCGCGCGGCTAAAGTCTATCTTTTTGTGATGGCCCTGATCTTTTTAGGCAAGGGATTTAAGCCTATTATAGATACCTATGTAGTCCAGATGTCAGCGAAAGGGTTGTATTGGATCAACATCGTTTCGGCTATTCTGGATAACGCGACCTTGACCGCCGCCGAGATCACGCCAAAGATGGATATAGTGCATATTCGGGCTATACTTATGGGCTTGCTGGTCTCAGGTGGGATGCTTATCCCCGGGAACATCCCTAATATAATTGCGGCAGGAAAGTTAAATATCCCCAGCCGAGCCTGGGCCAGATTAGGAATACCTTTAGGCCTTGTCTTAATGCTGGGATATTTTTTGGCGGTTTTCTGGATATGAGATATCTATTTAAGCATTGGGGTCATTTAAAAGGCGATCTGAGAAATAGCCGCGTTATGCTTTTTTTAGACTACGATGGAACATTAGCCCCCATCGCAGATACTCCGGATAGAGCGGTTATTTCTAAAGAAGCCAGGGGTCTATTGTATGAATTATCAAATAACCGGGGGTGTAAGCTCGCCGTAATCAGCGGCCGGTCATTGAAGGACATAAAGAGTGTCGTCGGTTTAAAAAACATCATCTATTCCGGAAACCACGGCCTGGAGATCGACGGCCCTAACTTGAAATTCGAAAGCGTTGTCCCTTTGGGTTTTAAAGAGACAATCAAGAAGATAAAACTCGATCTGGTCAGAAGGCTCGCGCATATAAAAGGCGTTATCCTGGAAGATAAGGGCTATACGCTTAGCGTGCATTACCGTCTTGTAAAAAAGGAGAATATCCATTTAGTCAAAACGGCGTTTCATGCGACGATAATATATTATTTGGTCGGCAATAAGATAAAGATAAATACCGGCAAGATGATACTGGAGGTAAGGCCTCCCATAGAATGGAACAAGGGGAAATCTGTGATGTGGCTTCTCGCGAGGCAGGGATTCGCGTCGAGAGGGAATCCGGTATTGCCGGTTTATATAGGCGATGATGCGACGGACGAAGACGCTTTTTCAGCTTTAAGAAAAAGGAGTTTGACTGTATTTGTAGGCAAACCTAAGAAATCCAAGGCGAAATATTATCTCAAAGGCCATAAAGATGTATTGAAGTTCTTAAAGATGGTTAATGACTTAAAGAGGGGACAGGAGCATGGCAAAGATACAGAAAGCAAAAGAACCCTTTAAGTTCTATACGAGGATGCATCTTTCCGAGCTAACCGGATTGAGGGCCTCGACTTTAGGTCAGTTGCTTGAGATCGTGAAAGTGGTAAACGGTTCCTGTATATATCACCATACCCACAGGTTCCTGCAGCAACACCAGTACCTTTCGCCGGAACCACCGAACGATTTTGCGTATTGGGTAACTGAAGTACTAGGGGAAGATGAGCTCGGGGAAAGGTTGGCCAGTATTGATGTCGTCCAGTTTACGACTATCCGCAGCCTCAGGGAAAAGATAGTTGCGACCATCGCGGCGTATTTAGATAAAAACCTTTTGGCTAAGGTCAGGTTTTCAAGGGAGGGCGAAGAGTTTCATTTTATAAAGTCGATAAGTTTTGTACTGCCGACCAATTACGTCGCTTATGATTTAAAGGATTTTATCGATGTTTTAGACAAGATAACCATAGATTCCATTTATTATCACATTTTTGAGGCGCGTCTGAGGCTTGAGAAGAATACGAATGATTTTTCGAATTGGATAATGAATTCGGTCGGCGATGAGCGGATGGCAAGGGAGATATCTCATCTTGATCCTTATACTTTTACCCTGGAGGGTTTAAGGGATAAAGTGATAGGGATAATCAAGAAAGGGATTCTGGTCTGATATGGGGAAAATAGACGAATATATCCCTACCGTGGGACAGCCAACAATAGACGACCTCAGGCTTCTCGCCGAAAGGTTAAAAGGGAAGGTAATACAGAATATAAATTCTACATCTGTCGGAGGCGGAGTCGCGGAGATTTTACATAGAATGGTCCCCCTTTTAAAAGAAATCGGCGTTGATGCGCGTTGGGATTTAATAAAAGGCGGAGAGCAATTTTTTGCGGTAACCAAAAAATTCCATAATGCATTGCATGGCACGTCAGTCGAAATAACTCAGAAAGATTTTGATATATTTCTTGATACAAGTCGCAGCAATATCGAGGAAATAAATGTTTACGGCGACGTAGTTTTTATACACGATCCGCAACCACTCGCTTTAATAAAGAATAAGGCAGAGAATAAATGGGTTTGGCGTTGCCATATCGACGTATCCGAACCCGATCAAAAGACATGGGGGTTCTTAAGAGGTTTTATAGATAGTTATGACGCAGCGATATTTTCCGCGCCTGCTTTTTCGCAAAAATTGCCTATAAGGCAATTTTTAATTTCCCCTTCGATAGATCCTCTAAGCGATAAAAATAAGGAACTTTCACAGGAAACCATAGATTCGGTTTTAAAAAAGTATGATATTCCCAAAGACAAGCCGATTATTACTCAAATCTCCCGCTTTGACAGGTTAAAAGATCCATTGGGGGTTATAGAAACTTATAAGCAAGTCAAGAGATATATCGATTGCAGGCTTGTCTTAGCGGGAGGCGGCGCATCGGATGACCCCGAGAGTACAGAAGTTTTGGGAGAAGTTAAAGAGGCCGCAAAAGACGATCTCGATATTCATATTTTGCTGCTTGCTCAAAATGATATAGAGATAAACGCGCTACAAAGGGCTTCAGCCGTCATACTGCAAAAATCAATAAGAGAAGGTTTTGGGCTAACTGTTGCCGAAGCCTTATGGAAAGCAAAGCCTGTAGTCGCTTCCAATGTGGGAGGCATTTCTCTGCAAATAGCGCATAAATATTCAGGATTGCTTTGTCATTCCGTAGAGGGGGCAAGCTTTGCCGTAAAGCAACTTTTGAGCAGCCCGGATTATGCCCGCAGGTTAGGCGAGAACGGCAGGGAGCACATAAAGAATAATTTTTTGATCACGCGGCATCTAAAAGAATATATGCTGCTATTTCTTTCACTATACCATCCAGAGGATATAGTGTATTTATAGATAGCAAAGGAGATACGTCCTTGAAGACCAGTGGCTGGATATTTTTAATCATTTCTTGGACGTTTATTTTAGGTCTAGTGGTGTTCTGCTTTAGAAGAATATTTGAAAAAGGACTTGACGGAAGGGAGAAGAAGACAAGGAAACGATCAAAATAAAGGAGGTATTTATCGATGGGATTTAATTTATCAAAAGATTGGCCGGTTTATATGCTTTTAGGTTTCGCAGCCTTATTTTATATCTATGTAATAGTTAAAAGTAATCTTGACGCTAGGAAAGACAAGAAAGATCAAAATAAAGAAAAAGAGAAAGCCGAAGAAAAGAGATAAGATATAATGATTGGCCGATGTCCGGGTATAGAGAAGCGGATAATCTTATCTCTCAATTTCTCAAATAGTTACGTTATCTCCAGCCAAAAATCCTTGATATAGTAAGATGTTACCCCTATAATACAATCAGGTAAATAAGAGAGGTTTTCCCTCGGATAATAGGAGAGGGGATCCGAATAACCGGAAATAAACACCATGGCTAATGATATTA
>MHFL01000016.1:0-113 GCA_001804165.1 Omnitrophica bacterium RIFCSPLOWO2_01_FULL_45_10
CCGGCATGATCGAAGAGCTCACCTGACACATAATAAAGTTTAGCCAAGATGCCGGGGTTGAGTAAAAAATAGACAGATTTAGTGTTTGTATCGCCAAAAATCCCTCCCAACGA
>MHFL01000016.1:119-250 GCA_001804165.1 Omnitrophica bacterium RIFCSPLOWO2_01_FULL_45_10
TTCTATTTATGACAAAAGATAAAAAAAATAATTTCATTGTGATTTTTGTGACATGCGGGTCGATGAGAGAGGCGAGAGATATTGTTGACGCGCTTTTAAGGAAACGATTGGCCGCATGCGGCAATATAATC
>MHFL01000016.1:291-4616 GCA_001804165.1 Omnitrophica bacterium RIFCSPLOWO2_01_FULL_45_10
TAAGGCAAAAGAAACACTGGTAATGCTGAAAACGAAAAATAAATACTTTAGGGACGTCGAAAGAGAAATAAGGCGCATTCATAGTTACGACGTGCCTGAGATAATCGCGTTGCCGATAATCGCGGGTAATAGAAATTATATCAAATGGCTTAAAGAGAACGTCACATAGTAAAATTTCAGGGGCCGTAGTAAAGAGGGATTACGCAGCGTTCGCAACGCTGAGTCACGGGTTCGATTCCCGTCGGCTCCACCACTAAAACGTTCGGGCTTCGGGCCGAAAAAGTGTTGAATTGCTTTTCGCCCTCCGCCCTGCCGACAGTTTAACTATTGCAGGACTTGCGTCCGAACGTTTTTAAGGAAAACCTAAATCGGTTTTCCTTAATATTCCTTTTCCAAAAATAAGAAAGACATATATTAAACATGGTCCATGACAATAACTCGAAAGAATCGGCCTTTAAATTCATAATTTTATTGGGCATCGTCAGTCTGCTTGCCGATGTTACTTACGAAGGCGCGCGCAGCATCACGGGCCCATATCTTGCCCTGTTAGGGGCAAGCGGAACAGTGGTCGGGATTGTCGCTGGGTTAGGAGAACTGGTTGGGTACGCTTTACGGTTTGTCTCGGGATATATTGCCGACAGAACTAAAAGATATTGGCTGCTGACTATTTTTGGATACGCCGTGAATCTTCTAGCCGTGCCTTTTCTGGCATTGGCCGGCCGATGGGAAGCAGCCGCGGCGCTCATGATCTCCGAACGGATAGGAAAAGCCATTCGCAGCCCCAGTCGCGACGCCATGCTATCACACGCGACCAAAGAGATTGGCAGGGGTTGGGGGTTCGGCATACATGAAGCGATGGATCAGATTGGGGCGTTGTTGGGCCCCTTAATTGTAGCCGCGGTTCTTTACGTTAAAGGCGGCTATAAGATGAGTTTCGGCATCCTTATTATACCGGCGATTTTAGCGTTAAGCGTCCTTTTGGTAGCCAGGCGTCTTTATCCAAAGCCCCAAAATCTTGAACCAAAGACAATTCCAATAGAGGCCAAAGGGTTCCCGCGCATATTCTGGATATATCTTGTCGCGATAATGCTTGTGGCCGCGGGGTATGTTGATTTTCCATTGATCGCTTATCATTTTAAAAAATTCTCCATCGCGTCGGATAATTGGATACCCGTCTTTTATGCCATCGCGATGGGAGTCGACGCTCTGGCCGCGCTTATATTCGGCCGGCTGTTCGATCTCAAAGGCCTGTCCATTCTTATAGTCGCCTCTTTAATATCCGCGCTCTTCGCTCCATTAGTCTTTTTGGGAAATTTTTCCTCCGCTCTTTTTGGGGTAGTATTATGGGGGATCGGCATGGGCGCGCAGGAGTCAATAATGAGAGCGGCGATAGCCGGCATGATTTCACCGGATAAAAGAGCCTCCGCCTATGGAATATTTAACGCCGGCTATGGCCTCTTCTGGTTTCTCGGGAGCGCCATAATGGGCATCTTTTATGACATATCAATACCCGCATTAATCGTTTTTTCAGTTATAGCGCAACTGGCGTCGATCCCATTTTTCATGATGACAAAAAGAGCGATTGGCAAAAAATGAATTTGGCCTTGAAGGCGTTGGTTTCGTGTCTTATAATAGGATTACAATTTCTACTTTTTTATTCAAACGCGTTTGGTGAGGATATGAAGGAAGCGGATCTTGCGGGAACATGGTATCCGGGCTCCAAGGCGCAATTGGAAAATGAGCTCCGGAAATATCTTGATGGCGCCGGGCCAAAAACGATCGACGGCAGGATATTCGCGATAATCTCACCCCATGCAGGCTATTCCTTTTCAGGTCCGGTCGCCGCTCATGGATTCAAAGCGGCCGAGAAGCAAAATATCAAGTCCGTTATAATAATCGGTTTCAGCCACAGAAGGCATTTCGACGGCATTTCAGTTTACGATAGGGGAAGTTTCAAGACGCCTCTCGGGACAATCGGCGTTGACAGCCAGTTGGCCCAAGAGATCATTAAAAGCGACAAAAGGATATCCTTTATCCCCGCCTTGTTCGAAGAGGAAAACTCCGTCGAGATGCAGGTCCCATTCATACAGACGGCATTGAAGGATGCGAAGATTGTGCCTGTAGCTTTCGGCGCCCAAGATTTCAAAGATGCTGAAATCTTAGCGGCCGCCCTGGAGAAGGCGCTTAAGAAAAGAGATGATTATTTGATAATCGCCTCGACAGATATGTCTCACTACCATCCTTATGACGAAGCGAATGTTATCGACGGACGGGCGCTCTCGCTTCTTGAGGATATGAAGGCAAAAGAGATATATGATGAGGCCGTTATGGGGACAATCGAATTTTGTGGAGTCATGCCTGTTACGACGGTATTGCTAGCCGCTCAAAAGTTGGGTTTTGATGGAATGGAGATTCTGAAATACGCGAATTCAGGCGATACCTTCGGCGATAAGCGTCAGGTGGTGGGGTATGTGAGCGCGGCGATATATAAGACCGTAGACCGAAGACCGAAGACTGTAGACCAGAAACAAATAGACACGAAAGATTCGTCCATATTAAATGAGCACCAGAAGAAAAGATTGCTTGAGATCGCTAGGGAATCTATAACGAATTATGTAAAAGAAGGCAAGAGGAAAAATTTTAAAGAAGACGACCCCGGCTTAAATGAGCCGATGGGCGCCTTCGTTACCCTGCATGAAGGAGGTGAGCTGAGGGGATGCATAGGAAATTTGATTGGTCAAGGAGCTCTATATCAGACTGTCGCGGACATGGCAATAGAGGCGGCGACTGGCGACCCGCGTTTTACGCGGCTCATCCCGTCCGAATTATCTAAAATCGATATCGAGATTTCAGTCCTTTCGCCGATGAAGAAGGTCTCAAGTTACACGCAAGTGAAAATACCCGGCCATGGCGTCTTGGTTAGACGAGGATTTCGAAGCGGCGTGTACCTGCCGCAAGTCGCGACAGAAACGGGCTGGAATAGAGAAGAGTTCCTCACAAGTTTGTGCGGCCATAAGGCGGGGCTTTCGCCGGACGCCTGGAAGGACCCCGAAACGGAGATATTCGTATTTACCGCCGAAGTCTTCGGGGAAAAATAGGAGCGTAAAATATTTTGTGCAAAGGATATTTTGGCAGATTGACCGGCAGGAGCCCTTTCGGCGTTGCGAGGCGCTTTAGCGCCGAAGCAATCTCTCTTTTTTGAGATTGCTTCGTCGGCCTTCGGCCTCCTCGCAACGACGTCTATCGCCTTAAGGGCATCCTGCCGGTATCTGCCTACACATCACAAAATATTTTACTAATGAGAGCATAAGAAAAAAGATGCCTTGTAAAATAAGATAGGAGGATAGAATGAAAAATAAAAATACGATCGTAGTTTTAGCGGTTGTTGCAGCAGTAATTATGGTAATCATTTTTATAAGGCCTCATGATGCGACAAAAAAGCCGATTATTCAAAAGCCAGCCGTTCCGGCAAAGGCAGAGAAGGGCAAATTAGAGAAAGCCGCCACGCCGGTCAAAAAGACATTTTCAAAAGATACGGGGGGACTAACGATAAAAATTATAGACTCTAAAGGAAAAGACATGTTTTTAAGGGCGAGGGCCTTCAAATCCGAAGACCCCAGAACCAGCGTGTATGCAGCGTCTTTTATGACAAGCAGGACGCAGGAACTACCGGCCGGGTCTTATGATATCGAGATAGATACGACGCCGCAAAGGATTTATAAGGATATAAGCATTTCAAAAGGAAAAGAGACCGTAAGAGACCTGGGATCCATAACCGGCTCTATTAACGTGAAGGCGCTGAATTCAAAGAAGAAAGAGGCGTACTATCCTATAAAGGCGCTCAATAGCAAATCCAATATAATGGTCGCCGCGGGAAGCGCGAATAGGCCCATTGAGATTATTCCGGGAGTTTATGATATTGAGATAGGGACACTCCCGCGCCAAGTTAAGAAGAACGTCACGATTGAGCGGAGTAAAGAGGCGGTAATAGATTTGGGATGCACAACCGGTGATTTGCTTGTGAAGACAGTCGCCGAAAATAATAAAGAGGCCAGGTACAGCCTGAGAATTAAGAAGGCGGGAACTAACGAAACAGTGTCGTTTAGTCTCACCAATAACCCCATAGAGATATCGCAAGGCAAGTATGATATCGAAGTCCTTTCAAGTCCTGTGCAGACAAAAAGCGCGGTAGAAATCAAGGCCGGCGAGGAGACGAATATAGAATTCACAATTCCATCTCCGCAGAAGCAATAATAAATGCCATCTACTAGAAACGTTCCGGGGTGTTGTAGGGCAGGTTTAAACCTGCCCTACAACACCCTAAC
>MHFL01000016.1:4633-10063 GCA_001804165.1 Omnitrophica bacterium RIFCSPLOWO2_01_FULL_45_10
GATTGAATGAGCCGGTTTTACGCCCCCAGAGGGTCAATCAAAGGTAATAGGATAATTCTAACCGGCCTTGAGGCGCATCATGTGCTCGATGTCATGCGTCTTAAGACGCTGGATAAGGTTGTTGCCTTCGACGGCACAGGCACAGAATATATTGGATTTATCAAGGGAATGGGAAGAAAATCTGTGGATGTAGAGATCGTCGAAAGACGAACGCCTTTGGGCAAAGAAAATTGTAAAATCACTCTTATTCAAGCGATACCGAAAAAAGACTCTGACTACATTATGGAAAAGGCGACAGAATTGGGTGTCCATTCTGTAATTCCCGTCTTTACCAAGAGGACCATTGTCAGCTGGAACGAAGGAAAAAGACATTCGCGCGTTGAAAGATGGCGCCGGATCGCGAGAGAGGCGTCAAAACAGTGCGGCAGGCCGTCCATCCCGAAAGTAGACGATATAAAGGATTTTAAAGACGCGCTCAAAAGCGCAAGCGATAGCGATCTTAATCTTATAGCGGCTTTAAGCGATCCTCGAGTTGATCTCAAGGATGCGATAAGGGATTTTAAGGGGGGTAAGGTCCAGATAGCCATAGGCCCTGAGGGCGATTTTACTCCGGATGAGATTAAAAAAGCCAAAGACGCGCGATTCATAGTAGTGAGTCTGGGTCGAAACGTTTTGAAGAGCGACACCGCGGGCCTCGCGGTTCTGGCCATATTGAATTATGAATTCGGCAACGGATAGCAAGAGATTTTTCATTCATACTCTCGGGTGCAAGGTGAATCAATATGAATCCCAGGCGATGCGGGAGATATTGCTTAAAGCGGGGTTCAAAGAGTGCCCGTCAATAAACATGGCCGATATTTATATTCTGAATACCTGCACCGTGACCCAAGCCGCTGACAGAGAATCCCGCCACACTATAGGGCTATTTCACAGGACAAATCCAAACGCAAAAATAGTTGTCTCCGGATGCTACGCCGAAAGAAACGCCGACGACATTTCTTTCCTGCCCGGAGTTGAACACATCCTCAAAAATTCCGAAAAGAATAGAATCGCCGAAGTTTTAGATGACACTCCGCGCTCCGCGCTCCGCGCTCTGCGCTCTGCGCCTTCCCGCGAACCCCTCTTTATAACAGACTTCAAAGACCACACGAGGGCCTTCGTCAAAATACAGGATGGATGCGAGAACGCTTGCGCGTATTGTAAAGTTCCTTTAGTTAGAGGGAGGCTTAAGTCCAGATCCTTAGAAGATGTGTTGCGGGAGGTCAGAGGATTAGTCGATAAGGGATTCAGGGAGATAGTCCTTACCGGTATATGTCTCGGGGCGTGGGGAAAAGATTTTGATTCCACCATGGTCGCGGAAGGCGTCGGACTGACAGGTCTTGCGCTCGTAGACATATTGATTGCTTTAAGAAAGGTGGAAGGCGATTTCAGGGTGCGTCTAAGTTCGATAGAACCAAAGTATATCATAGATGATTTGATAGAACTTATGTCAAAAGACGAGAGGATTTGCAGGCATTTACACATACCTCTGCAGTCGGGAGATGACGAGATATTGGCCAGGATGAACAGGCCTTATACCGCTTTGGATTATAAGATGCTGATAGAAAGGATAAGAGGTAAGATAGAGGATATCGCTATAACCACGGACGTATTGATCGGCTTTCCGGGAGAGTCCGAGAGCAATTTTAAAAATACGCTCGCATTCTTAAAGGAAATTGGCCCTGCGCGGACGCATATATTCACATTCAGCAAAAGGGAGGGCACAGCTGCTTACGAAATGCGGGATGAGGTCGGGAAAGATATAGCGAGAATGAGATACTATCGGCTAAATGCCGCGTCTCTAGCCGCGTCGTATATATATAGAAGAAAATTTTTGAATGAAAAGTTGGACGTATTAGTTGAGACCAAGAGGACGCGCCGCGCCGGCCTTCTAACGGGCTATTCAGGTAATTATATAAAGGTCCTTTTTGAGGGCCCCGATGAACTCATGGGAAAGACAGTTCCTGTAAGGATAGAGGGCTTGACTTTACTGCATACCGTGGGCGGATATGATGGATGATTTAGGCGCCAGCATTGTTATTGCGGTGTGGAATCAACTGGCTTATACGAGACTCGCCGTTGAGGCGATTGTGAAAAATACCGCTCCGCCCTTCGAATTCGTCATAGTTGACAATGGTTCAAGGCCCGATGTCAAGGCCTATTTCGATTCTCTTAAAGAAAAAGTTGAAATAACTTATATAAGGAATGAAGAAAATCTCGGGCCCATACGAGGAATAAATCAAGGGCTCAAGGCGTCAAGATTTAGTTATGTCGCGGTCATCCATAATGATGTTCTAATAATGGAACATGGGTGGCTTACGAAGATATTATCAGTTATGAAAGCCGACCCGAAAATAGGCATAGTTGGTTTAGCCGGCAGGAAAGAGATTTATAAGACAGGCTGCGTTAACGAAGATAGTCTAAAGCATAATCTTCAGAATGAGGACTTAAATCGTCCGATGTCAGAGGATATGGCAGAGGTAGCGGTCATAGACGGCCTGTGTTTTGTCATGAGACGCGAACTTCTCAAAAGAATAAAGGGTTTAGATGAGGCATACGGATACATGCACTTTTACGACTTGGATTTGTCGCTCGAGAGTATCCAAGCCGGTTTTAAGAACATCGTAGTCAAAGTTGAGGCGATGCATATAGGAAATGGCGGAATTACCCGAAAGATGCGCGAGTATAACGAATTGGTAAAGGATGACTACGGACTCTGGAAACGCAACCGCAAACTGTTTGAGCGCAAATGGCGGCACATGCTGCCGGTAAAAATTTCTTGACAGGGGATTTATTCTATATACAATATGCTACGATAATGTAGGTCACCCTTAAGCATGGCCCACTATTGAGGAATATATATATGTTATTAAAGGATAAGGTGGCATTGGTCACGGGCGGCGCAAGAGGCATTGGCAGGGAGATCGCGCTATTATTTGCGAAAGAGGGCTCAAACATAGCGATTTGCGATGTCAATCCAGATTCGTTGGCCGCAGCCCAATCTGATATAGGGCGGGCAGGAAGAGATGTCTTAACGGGTGTCGTCGATGTGACTAAGCAAGAGGGCGTCGAATCATTCGTCCAAAAAACGCTTGACAAATTTAAGAAAATCGATATACTTGTTAACAATGCGGGCATAGCAAGGGATGCGCTCCTCGTCAGGATGTCGGAATCCGACTGGGATATGGTCCTTGACGTAAATCTAAAGGGAGCGTTTCACTGCACAAAGGCCGTCTCTAAGGCAATGATGAAAGAGAGACGCGGCAGCATAGTTAACATCGCCTCTATTATAGGTATAATGGGCAACCCGGGGCAGGCCAATTACGCCGCCTCGAAAGGCGGTTTAATAGCGTTCACCAAGACCGTGGCGAAAGAATTCGCTTCAAGGAACATAAGGGCGAACGCTATCGCGCCCGGTTTCATCCAGACAGATATGACCGCTAAATTATCCGATGGAACCAAGATAGAGATGTTAAAACACGTTCCGTTGGGTAAATTGGGAACCGTTCAGGATGTCGCCAATCTCGCGTTATTCTTGGCAAGCGAAGATTCCGCCTACATAACCGGTCAGGTCATTCAGGTAGACGGCGGAATGGTAATGTAATCCTAAAATTTTTTCTATAAAATTTTAGGATGGCCATTCCGAAATTTGACAAAGCAAATTTCGGAATTAAATTAAGGAGGTAAAATGGAAGTATCTCAGGAGAGGATCAGGCAAATAATAGCGGATCAACTTGGCGTGAAGAAGGAAGAGGTAACAGACAGTGCGAAATTTGTCGATGATTTGGGGGCAGACTCGTTAGACACGGTAGAGCTCGTGATGGCATTGGAGGAGGAGTTCGGCATAGAGATACCGGATGAGGATGCCGAGAAACTAGCCACTGTCGGAGACGCCCTGAGATACATCGAAGAGAAGGCCGGTAAATCATAAAAGATATGTGTCTTGAAAAAAGACGAGTTGTTTTAACCGGCCTTGGCGTAATATCTCCAGTAGGCAACACGGTTCGAGAATTTTGGAAATCTGTATTAGAGGGAAAAAGCGGTGTAAATCGCCTCGAATGTTTTGACCCCGCCCGATTCACATGCAGAATAGCCGCTGAAGTAAGAGATTTCGATCCCGCCGCATATTTATCGCCAAAAGACATAAAGAGGATGGACAGGCATACCCAATTTGCCGTCGCGGCGGCAAAGGGCGCCGTAGCGGATTCCCGATTGAATCTCGATTCCGAAGACAGAAATAGGATAGGCGTATTTATTGGTTCAGGTATAGGCGGACTCAATACCATCGAAAAGGAATACGGCCAATACATCGCGTTAGGTCCGGAAAAAGGACCTGATAGGATATCGCCTTTTCTGATACCCATGTTGATTGTCAATATGGCCGCCGGCCAGGTTTCCATCTGTTTAGGGCTTAAAGGGCCCAACTCCGCTGTTGCTACGGCATGTGCTACAGGAAATCATGCCATAGGCGACGCGTTCAGGATAATAGAGCGTGGCGAGGCGGATGTCATGATATGCGGCGGAACAGAGGCGGCTATAACACCAATGGGGTTCGGAGGGTTCTGCGCCTTAAAGGGGCTGTCAACCGCCTATAACGATGATCCCAAAAGAGCCTCGCGGCCATTCGATAAAAATAGGGACGGTTTCGTCATGGGAGAAGGGTCAGGAGTCGTGGTTTTGGAAGAGATGAACCGTGCGCTCAAAAGAAACGCGGCAATATATTGCGAGGTAATAGGTTATGGCATGAGCGCGGACGCATACCACATGACCGCGCCGGACCCTGAAGGAGATGGCGCTGTAAGGTGCATGACCAGCGCTATAGAGGGAGCACGGATTCGTCCGAAGGACGTCGATTACATAAACGCCCACGGTACCTCAACGATATACAATGATAAGATTGAGACGCTAGCCATAAAGAAGGTCTTCGGCGCCCACGCTAAAAAGTTAGCTATAAGTTCGACTAAATCGGTTACGGGCCACCTACTGGGCGCGGCAGGCGGCGTCGAGATGGTTATCTCGGCCCTCGTGATAAAAGAAGGTATTATCCCTCCAACGATAAATTATGAAGTGCCGGACCCGGACTGCGATTTGGACTATGTTCCAAACAAATCGCGAGCTCAAAAGGTTGATGTGGTGATGTCGAACGCCTTCGGTTTCGGCGGCCACAACGCGACGCTCATAGCCCGAAAATTCTCTTAATCCTGACAATTGACATTCCCCCGCCGTTGTCATATAATCAACAAAATGCTTTATAACATAAACACGAGGAGATCATTATGGATTATCTATTGACAGAGCGGCAGATAATGATTAGAGATTTAGCGCGCCAGATCGCTAATGAAAAGGTAAAGCCGGTTGCCGCTAAATATGATGAGACCGAAGAATTTGCGT
>MHFL01000016.1:10175-21129 GCA_001804165.1 Omnitrophica bacterium RIFCSPLOWO2_01_FULL_45_10
TCGGCATCTACATACCTGAAGAGTACGGGGGGTTGGGCGGCGGTGTCATGGAACTCTGCCTCGCGACAGAAGAATTGTCAAGGGCGTGCGGGGCCATAGCGCTCGGATTCGCCGGCACTGCCTTAGGGACGTATCCTATTTTATTATACGGCAATGACGAACAAAAAAAGAGATTCCTCCCTGATATAGCCAAAGGCAAGAAATTAGCCGCCTTTTGCATAACGGAGGCCGAAGCCGGCTCTGACGCGGGAAGCATAAAGACTCATGCTAAGAGAGAAGGCGATCATTACATCCTGAACGGGACGAAACAGTGGATTACAAATGCCGGCGAGGCCGATGTCTATACCGTCATCGCCATAACTGACAAGGCGAAAGGGGCCCGTGGGGCGAGCGCCTTAATCGTTGAAAAGGGCACAAAAGGATTAGAATTCGGAAAGAAAGAAAAGAAACTGGGCATTCGCGCCTCCGCGACTCGCGAGGTCATATTTACGGATTGTAAGGTCCCGAAAGAGAATCTATTGTCCAAAGAAGGGATGGGCTTCATAGTCGCGATGAAGACCTTTGACAACTCCCGTCCAGGCGTGGCCGCGCAGGCAGTCGGCATAGCGCAAGGCGCTTTGGATCTGGCATTAGATTATTCGAAGAAGAGGGTCCAGTTCGGCTCCCCCATATCGAGTTTTCAGGCGATACAGCATATGTTAGCCGATATGGCGACTCAAACTGAGGCGGCGCGGGCGCTTGTCTACGCTACCGCGAGAATGGTGGATTCCGGCGCGAAGACTATATCAAAGGAATCGGCCATGGCGAAGGTTTACGCGAGCGACGTCGCCATGAAGGTAGCGGTCGACGCTGTCCAGGTTTTCGGCGGATACGGTTATATGAGGGACTATCCGGTAGAAAAGTTTATGCGGGACGCGAAGATAACGCAAATTTATGAAGGGACGAATCAGATCCAGCGCAACATCATCGCCGCGCATCTTATCAAGGAGAGCCTTCGCTAGTGCAAGCAAGTAGTAAACCATGAATATAATCGTTTGCATTAAACAAGTCCCGAATACTACGGATGTCAGAATCGATCCCGTGACAAACACACTCATTCGCGAAGGGGTTGAGAGCGTAATAAATCCGTTCGATACCTATGCCATTGAGGAGGCGGTCCGGCTAAAAGAGAGGTTCGGAGGCAAGGTTACTGTAATCACGATGGGGCCGCCGCAGGCGGAATCGGCTTTAAAAGAGGCGATATCTTTAGGATGCGATGAGGCAATACTCGTCAGCGACAGGAAATTTGCCGGCTCGGATACCTGGGCGACAAGTTACACATTATCCCGCGCTATAAAAAAGATAGGCGCCTCTGACATAATAATATGCGGGAAACAGGCGTCCGACGGCGATACGGCCCAGGTCGGGCCGGGCATATCAGCGCATCTCGATATACCGCAGGTTACTTACGTCAAAAGAATAGAGGAGATCGCGAATAACACGGCGAGAGTCGAGCGGATGACCGAAGAGGGGTACGACGTTATTGAAACGCCAATACCCTGCCTTATCACAGTGGTTAAAGAGATCAATACTCCTCGGCTTCCTTCGCTGAAAGGCATGATGAAGGCGAAGGCCGCCCAGATTTTAAAATGGTCCGCCCAAGACATAGGATGCGACGCCAAGAATATAGGACTGGATGGCTCTCCCACGCGAGTCGTTAAGATATTCACGCCGCCTCCGAGAAAGGGCGGGGAAATGTTGAAAGGCGACGCGGCTGATGTTGCGAAAAGGTTAACGGAACTTTTGAAGGACGTTGTAATTTAATATGGGGAATTCCGAATCTATAAAAGTAATTTTGGAGAAATGCACGGGATGCAAACTCTGCGTCAGGGCATGTCCCTTCGGCGCTATTGAAGTGTCTAACAAGAAGGCGATAATAGACCTATCCAAATGCAACCTTTGCGGCGCGTGCGCGGATTCATGCAAATTCGAAGCGATAGTGCTTGAAAAGAGTATATTAGAGAAAAAAGACTTGAGCGCATATAAGGACGTCTGGGTATTCTGCGAGCAGAAGAAAGGCAAGATTCAGACGATTGCGTTTGAACTTTTGGGCGAAGGCAAAAGGTTGGCGAAAAAATTAGGCGTGAAGCTCTGCGCCGTCATTTTAGGCGACGGTCTATCGTCGAGCGCGGAGGAGTTATCATCCCGCGGAGCCGACAAGATTTACCTGATTGAGGCGCAACAGCTCAAAAGTTATCAGGATGAGCCATATACGAACATCCTTGTGGAACTTATTAAGGAATATAAGCCCGAAGTCATCCTTTGCGGGGCAACGACGATAGGGCGTAGTCTCATCTCGCGCGTGGCGGTGAGGATAGACGCCGGCCTCACCGCGGACTGTACGGGCCTCGACATAGATGAGGAAAAGCGCCTGCTCCTTCAGACGCGTCCGGCATTCGGCGGCAATATCATGGCCACAATCATCACTCCGAATCACAGGCCGCAAATGGCCACCGTGCGCCATAAGGTAATGAAAGAAGCCGATGTCGACAGATCGAAACGGGCAGAAGTTATAAAGAAAAATTATCCTGATAATTTTTTAAAATCTAGAACTAAAATCCTGGACATTGTAGAAGAGATAGAAGAGACCATAAATTTGGCCGAGGCGGACATCATCGTTTCCGGCGGAAGAGGCGTAGGGGGAGGAGAAAATTTCTCTATAATTAAAGAACTTGCCAAGGCGCTGGGCGGCGCTGTGGGCGCCTCAAGAAGCGCTGTCGACGCCGGTTGGATGCCATATTCTCATCAAGTGGGCCAAACAGGGAAGACAGTATGCCCTAAACTTTATATTGCCTGCGGCATCAGCGGTCAGATTCAGCACCTGATAGGAATGCAGTCATCAAAAGTCATAGTAGCGGTAAATAAAGACCCGGATGCCCCAATATTTAAGGTCGCGACTTATGGGATTGTAGGGGACCTTTTCGAAGTTGTGCCTGCCCTGGCTAAAGAATTCCGCACGATCCTTAATAAATAAGCCGTTATTGTTAAGGTATAAAAAAGTATGATTTTTGCTCTTGACACTTGCTCTTTAATCACGTATATTTAATATAAGACGATAGAACTACTTGCCTGCATTATAAATAAGGCAGAACATAGGCAAGTAATTTTTTTCATTCAATAATTTATCGATTTAAAAAGTTTCACAATAGAAAGACCTTTTAGATATGTTAGACGCTAGAACTATAAAAAATAGGGACAGACACCTATTTGAGATAAATAACAAAAATAGGTGTCTGTCCCTATTTTTATTGTTTAAACGCGTAACCGCCTTTATTACTCTTGTTGCTTTTACCGCTACAACATTAGGCGCTGATTATGCCTGGGCCGCCAGACCATCTGTGGAGCTTGCTAGCGTCGGCTCTGACAGAGCTGGCGGCTCTGGGCTGATTAAGGAATTCAATGTCGAAACCTTTGCCCTCCCCGAATACCTCGGCCGTATAAAAGGCACCTGGTATCCGTCATCCACCCTTCGACGCGGCCATCAGTCAAACAAAGGCCTTGCTCAGGGTGAATCACTTCCTTCGGTCGTGATTCACATCCAGGACGCCCATTGTAACTACGCGGCTCAGCACAAGATTACTGAAATTATAGAGTATCTCACAAAAGAATACGGAATAGACGTAATCAATCTCGAAGGCGGCGCCAAGGATTACGATCTTGGCGTATTTAACAGGATAGAAGACAAGGCAGTAAGGGAAAAAGTCGCGGACGAGTTCGTCAAAGAAGGCATGGTAAACGGCGCCGAATACTTCGCCATAAATAATCCTAATAAAGTCGCCTTGTGGGGCATCGAGGATGCGAATCTATATTCAGAGAATCTAAAAATATATAGAGATTTCCTTAAATATAAAGACGAGATCGAGAAACATTTAAAAACTTTAAATCATATATTGAATAATCTGAAACTCCATATTTATTCAAAAGAACTTCTCGAACTTGATACAAAATATACCCAATATAAAGACGAGAAATTACAGTTTAAAGACTACCTCACTTATCTTATTCAAAAGGCTTCCACTTCCTTGTCATTGCGAGGCCGCGAAGCGGCCGAAGCCAGCGGCCTTGCCGCTAGGCAGGCAATCTCCTTCACGAATGTATACCTCCTTAACCAATCACTCGAACTGGAAAAGGAGATAGACTTCAAAAAAGCGAACAACGATCGCGACCAATTGATTGACAGGCTCCATAAACGGCTTTCGAAAGTCGAACTCGAAGAACTCGTCTTGAAGACAGTCGAATTCAAGTCCGAGAAACTCCCTCTTCACAATTTCTACAACTATCTCTTTAAAAAGGCAAAGGAGTCGAACATACGAGTAGAAGATTTCCCGGCGCTCGAAAAATATATAACCTATATATCGCTTTACGCGAATATCGATAAATCTAAAATAACGGCTGAAATGGATGCTCTCGAGAATGACATTAAAGCTCGCCTTTACGAAAACGATGCGCAGAAAGAACTGGGTATATTATCCAAGAACCTGACGATAGTCAAGAATTTATTCAATACGACATTGACGAAAGAGGATTACGATTATTACAAAGCGAATGAAGATTCTTTCAGCGTGAGACAATATGCCTCATTCATAGAAAAATATGCCCAGCGTTATAAAATTCAGGCAACCCTCGATAAAGACATAACTTCGCTAGACTTCCGCCGCGAAGAGATATCGAAGTTTTACGAGTATTCACTTAAACGCGACGAAGCGTTTTTGAGGAATATAAAATTTAAGGGTCAAGGGTTAAGGGTCACGGGTCAAGAACAACAAACTGCAATACTGATCACGGGCGGTTTCCACACCGAGAATCTCTCTAATCTCTTCAAGGATAATAACATCTCCTACGTCTCGATAATGCCGAACTTCAAGGACAATGGCGAGGAATGCCGGTACTTTAAATTATTGGCCGGTGAAATGCCATGGAAAGATAATAAGCTATATTTTGCCATATCCCATGCCGTAACTTCACCCAAGACCTCGCTAATGCAGATAGCTTCCATGAATACATCCCTTCGTGATAAAGGGTGGACTGCAGAACAGATAGGAGAATATAACGGCGCTGTAATAGAAAAAATGGTAAGGGTTACGCATAATTCTGACATAACAAAAGTGACGATAGAAAATGGCTCCAGCGCAGTCTTTGTTTTTGAAAAAGGAGAATCTGTCCGCCTTTCGCTTGGTGAGGTTTTGGTTGAAATATACGGTGAAGAAGGCCCCGACCAGGCCGCCACAGTTGCACCCGAATCGCCGGAGACTGGGCGCGCCTCGGCGCCTGTCCGCCGAAGCTCCAGCGGAGGGCCTGAGTTGAAGAGCGAAGGCGGAAGCGGGGAGGCGTATGAGGATATTGATGAACTAACAAGAGCGCTTGAGCCATTTGTGGAATTTAATGAATATGGACCCGTAGGTCTTGAGCCGTCTCAAGAGATATTGCCTGAGCATATTCAGAGACTTGAGGCGACACTTGAAAGTAAGGATGAGGATATCGCTTTTCTGGCGGCGCACTGCCTTCTGCTTCAACCTGTTCAAGATAAGGCGATAGGCCTTAAGGAACTTCGCGCAGTGGCCGCACGCATAACAGCAGATATCGAAAAATTCCAAGTCGCATCTGAAAAGTACGAATTCGCGAATGCTATCCTAATTTACACAAAACTAATTGCTGACATAGACGAAACACTGTCTACAACACAAATGGACGAACTTACCCTCTATGCGCTTGGTATCGTAAGAGAAACAATTGCCAAGGATATGCGTTACGTGCGGCTTGACAAAATTTTCGCCCCGATACCGAAGGCATTTTCGCATCCATTCTTTGACTACACCCTTATAGGAACGATGAGCATATACTATGGCTTTATCTTCTATCTCGCTCCTCTCCTTGCTCTTTTATATCTCCCCGCGCATGTCGCATCATCGTTTCTCTTGGCCCGAGTGGCGGCCGCCAAATGGGGTTTCAGAGAGAATCCGATAGAGGGTATGCGCAAAACCAAGTATCGCATCATCGCGCATTATGCGGCAGCGATTTCGATAGTCTTAGCCGGCTTTTGGATGGCCGGCAATATGGGTTTAAGAGCCATTCGTTACGATGAAAAACGTGTTCCCGCTCCAATATATCGCCAGGAGCGAGACCTTGAGCAAAAGTTACGCGAACAAAGAAAACTCAATGAGGAATTGCGAAAAAAACTGAAGCAGGACGAGAGGAAGAAAGAAGAAGAAAAAAAGGAGCGTGAGAAAGGCCCCCTTGCGCCTCTTGAGAAAGCGGGCAGAATCGCGATGACTCCTCGTGGTGACGCCCGCGCCTCGGCGAGCGGGGAGGGACCATCTCAAGGAGAGAGCGAGATCCTTCGTTGGGCAGAAAATGCCGGCCGTCTGAATAAATATATTAACAGTTCTCTGAGAGCGGTGACAACCCACGATTCGGCCGTAAAGGAATTGGCTGAGTTGAAGAGAAGAGATGAGGAAGGATATGAGATTATAGGAAATAATGTTGTCATCAACAGAAATCCCGAAGAATTGAAAGGCCGCCCCAAATTTGAGCGCAACGGCCCGTTTATAGAATTTGACGGCGCCCTGCGTAAAAACGAGAAAATATATATACTCGAGACGATGTCTTCGAAATGGGAAACCTCGCGAAAGGTCGGCGACAAATTACTTGCTATCCGTGACAATTTTGATTATATCAACGGCGTTTTAAGAGAAAGAGGCATAATCGTCGATAAAGAAAATATTAATGGCGTGATAGTCGCGATTTCAGGCTCACAGGAACGCGCGAGAGCGATAAGGAAAAAAATAAACGAATTCGTTATATTTCACAATGTCTTCGGACCAAAACGATTCGATTTTACTGTTTCCGTAGATAGGGCTGCCAGCATCGAGCCGTCCAAAGAAACCCGCGCCTCGGTCCCTCGCGAGAGCGCCTCGGGGCAGGCGAGCGGTTCCGGGATACCCGCTATCTCTTTGTCCGATTTGCATTTTGTCGACGCAGGCGAAATAATAATGCCCCCGCGTTCGACAATCCGCTCGTTGAAAAATATATTCAAGCAATGGAAGGGTAAAGAGGTATTTAGCTCTCCTCTTATTGGTTCAGATGATGTTCTTATGGCGCTTGTCTCTATTTCTTTAATATCAATTCTGACCGAACTTATTTTATTATTCAATGGTTATGGGCTCCCTGTGGCTCCCGTATCTTTATTGTTCTTCGTGGCCATTGCCAATAACCAACGTATTCAGGAAATGAGTAGCGGCCTGTTGGTTTCAAACAGCGCTACGGAATATCAGGATAGTTCAGAAACCGCGCGGCTGGACAACGATTTATTCATGCCGGTAAAGAGATTTAAGTCAGATACAGGGTGGAAAGTAGTCTGGACAAGCCTGCCATATTTATTGGCTAAACCGGAAATTGAGTCACGGCGCCTTATATTAAATATCGGCTGGGTGATGGCGAATGAAAAAGATAGAGATAATAACCGGCTATCCTATCTTGATAAACTGCTCAACAACGTTCACAACAGCATACAGGATCTCGAGAAACTGCGGCTGCCGCAACAGTCGCTTGGAACTAAACCTGATGAAACCAGAAATACGGCCATAAATATGCTTCTTTCAGGAGACGATTCATGGGTTGGCTTCATGGACATGGCAAAGGCAGGTTTAAGGAATGTAGTAACCGGCCGGGAAAATATGGATCTAGTCATTGGCGAAGCGTTCAATATAATCAAGGAATTTCTTGAGACGGGATACAACGGCGCGGTATTTAAAATCGGCGGCGATGAAATAGGGTTAGTCCTGCCGGCAGAACTTAGGTTAGAAGATGTACGGATAGCGCTTATAAAGGCGCAGCAACGTTTGGTTGATAATTTCGCCAAGAGAGGTATGCAAGTGCCGTTTGAGCCGGCTGGCTGTGTGAGAGTTAAAAATACATTAATGGAGATAAACGGAAGGCATGATATTAACAAAAAGGCCGATGAACTCTTAACCATAAATCTGAAATATGCGGAGACACTGCAGGGGTTGGCAAAAGAAACAAGCGATGACGGGATCATGGATTTAGTGCGGGTTGAAGAGGAGTTTGTGGCGCAGGGAGAAACAGACATATCTATCCTTTCTCGGAAAGATCGGAAAGAACTGAATGCCGCGCGTAAAAAGATGGAACCTTTAGGATATGAATTAGAAGAAGACTATCCATCCATTAAACGCAGGAATCTTTGGGAGGTGATAGATAATGCGAGCAGTCAAAATGTACCTGCCGTATATCTTGCCAGAGCTCCTCCGGATTCATTCTATGTAATACGAGTATACGGCCGCCGCAAGATCCAAGTGCTCAAGATAACCTCGCGGTATAGGGCCTTGAATCTAAAGACAAAAGTGGCCTTTGAGGAAGTGCTTAAGGCATCAGGCCGAGAAGGAAAAAGGAGAAGCGACGCCTTTACCTATTATGGCTTTAAAGCGCCGCAGGACGCCTCTCGAATATATGAAAATACAGGCCATGAGCGCGGCAATGACTGGATAAAATTGGAGAATCTCGGAATATATAGGGCGTTCGAGGCGTTGAATGGAAAATTATCGGATCTTGAAATCTTACAAATGTTGGACGAAGCCTCCGATTTAGTCAATTTCTACACAATAAAAAGACCATCCGGAAAAGATGAAAGCCCCGAACGCAGAAACTTGAGTTTTAATGTTGTGTTCGATGCCTCTGAAGTAAATACAGACGATATATGGGTCGTTGAGGATCACAGTATTGCCGGGGCTCTTATGCCTATTCTTGAGCAACTCAACGAAGCGAGAGAAAGCATCTTAAGGGAGGGTTTTGACGGCCATGGGGGGATAGAGTTTCGAACCGCTGATGTAGGCAAGAGATCCCCCGAGGTTAAATCATACGAATTGAATAGAAATAACTGGGAAATGATTCTTGCTGAGAATGAGGCCGCCCGCTTAGCCCGCGCGCAGAGAGCCAAACGCGAACTCGAAGAAGCGGACAAAAGATTGTGGGAGAGTTTCAGATTTATTCTCGCGAAATATTCTATACCCGAAACTGCTGAAGCGCCTGAAGAACTTATGGATGCGCCGTTCTCGCAGGTTAGCAAACGAAATTTGATGGATGTTCTGGAAAGATTGAAGGAAACAGGCCGTGACGCGGGATTGGCAAAGAAGATTATGGCAATAGTGGGGAGCGAACCTAAGAAAGAGAGCGAGGATTTATCGGCGTTGCGGCTCAATTCATATTATCGCGGCTATGGATTTGAAAATACGGCATCTGTTATAGGCGGGGGGAGACCCTCGGCCGAAATAAATTTCTCTTTGGAAGGAAAGGAATTTTTGGAAAAAGAGGAAACAGGTGGCGGCGCTCTCTTAAAGATACAGGGATTCGCGATTGTTTTTGCCGATGAGCGTAATGCCAACATACCGCGGGAGCAAGGCGTTTATTACAAGGCGTTGCTCTATGACGTAGCGGCCGTGAGAGAAACCATTGATTCCCATTTCGATTTCCTGAATAAAAGATTGCAGAATCAGACAGAGGTTTCACTGAAACGCGGCATGAACGCCGCCGAAATCAAAGTATTGATGAAATTTATAGTAGACACAGACAATCCCCTGCAAGGCCTTTTCTTCGGTTATCCGGAAGGCGCTGTTCGTCTCTATATTGGCAAAGCGGAAGAACGTTTTAACGGCGGCTTTGAATTAAGCGGTCTCATTGACCGCGTTACCGGTAAAAGCAAATTACTTACTCCATTTGCGGGATTCATAACGAGCGAAGAGACGCTGGATGAGTCTATTGACGCCTCTCTCAGGGCATGGGAGGGATGGTATAGAGTGACTCATGTTCTGGAATCGGTGGATCGCCTTGGTCATGTTATTTCTGAACATGCGATAGACGGTGAGGAGTTGGGAAAAGACGCGGTGGAGACAAGAGTTCCTGTTAGCGCGGTAACAGGTCTTTCAGGTAGTCCCCGCGCTTCAGCGAGCGGAAAAAGACAAACCGCCTCCTTTGATTTATTGGATAAAGTGAATGCTAGCCAATGGTTGGGCGGTGAAGATTCGCTCATGATGAGGGCCCTTGGGATAAAAGGCGAGATCAGGCTCACATCGGATGAATTTAAGAGCCGAAGCGCGACCATTATGAGATTAAATCAATTTAAGGAAGAAAATAATCTAAACGAGAAGAAAGACGTTGTATTGGTATATTATTTCGGTCCTTCTCAAGCGGGCGGCACAGACCGCGTGATGAGGATGGTCGCCGGTACAATTGAGAAATTGAAAGAAAGAGCTGAATCCATAAGTACGTATTCGGCGTGTAATTTCGAGACCGACTCAGGCCCGTTTCTTTTCGAGCATACTATCGCTTTAGAGCCGACTGAAAAGACAATAGAGATCGTTGTCAGGTATGTCGCCGAAAATATGCGGAACGGCGCGGCCATAGAACAATGGTCACGAGCCCGAAAGGCTATTCTGAATGAGCATTTCAAAGATTACGATCTTATAAGTAACGCCGTGAATTTATATCCTATGATTGAATTTGACAGGCTTTATGGCGGGGACCTGGATTTTAAAGAAAAGGATGAATTTGACGAATCCATCACCCTGTCTTTAGTGTCATTGAATGATTTTGTAGAGTTGGGTCTATTAAATGACGATAACGTCAAAGAATTGGAACAGGCCAAGAATGCCGTATCGCGGGCAGGCGACGAAATTTATGTCAAACGGATAAGTATTTATAAAATTTTGAGAAATAAATGGGCCAAAGAAACAAGCGGCGGTAACACCCTGGCCGAGATCAATAAACGTTTACTAAGAAAATTAGCTGAGATGAAAACCGCTGCGGAAAAAGCAGGCAGGGATCCGAACGAAGCCAAAAAGATATTCAAAAGGCTTCTAATCAGTACCGGCCCTTATGCCTTGAAAGCAAAAATAAGAGGTCAACC
>MHFL01000017.1:0-2474 GCA_001804165.1 Omnitrophica bacterium RIFCSPLOWO2_01_FULL_45_10
GGTCGCGCCCATTTCTAAATCCAAACGACATAAGGCGGTAGAATGTAAGGACAAACTTTTCGGAATAGATAAACTGAATGTGGTCAGGAGCGATATACCGGCCGTTACCCACGTCGATTATTCGGCGCGCATCCAGACGATAAATTCCAAGGCCCATACTTTGTACTATAAATTGCTCAAACGATTTGACGAGAAATACGGCTGCCCCGTCATCATAAACACGTCTTTTAATGTTAGAGGAGAGCCCATAGTGGCGACGCCTGAAGATGCCTACATCTGCTTTATGAGGACCAATATGGACTATCTTATCATGGGCGATATCCTCCTGGAGAAGAAGACCCAAAAGCCGCTCGATAAAGACATCGATTGGTTAAAGACATATGAACTCGACTGATGTTGAATGAAATTAAAAGGATAGATAGCTCGGAAAAAAACTTAAGAGAATTCGGCTTGACCGTAGGCGGCATTCTCGTTATATTAGGTTTAATAGCGTTATGGCGCTCAAGGAGCCATTATCCTTATTTTGTTGTGCCGGGCATTTTTTTGACAGTATTCGGGCTTCTTTTACCGGCTAGTCTAAAGCCCTTTCATAAGATATGGATGGCCTTCTCAATAATAGTAGGATTTCTCGTAAGCCACATTATTCTAATGGCGCTTTTTTATATTGTGATTACGCCGATAGGTTTGATTCTGAAAATGTTCGGTAAAGATATATTGGATGAGCGAATGGATAGGACGAGGCCATCCTATTGGTTACCGAGGTCGAATAAACCAAACACAAAGGAAAGTTACGAAAAGCAGTTTTAAAGGGAGAGTGTTCGATGAGCAATATAGGATTCTTTAAAGAATTGTGGGATTTTTTGAGGACGAGGAAGAGGTGGTGGCTCCTTCCGATAATCATAATGTTGTTTCTTCTCGGGCTCCTTATAATTTTTACGGAAGGCACTGCCGTAGCGCCTTTCATCTATACGTTATTTTAAATAATCAGTCATTGCGAGGCGCAGAGCGCCGAAGCAATCTCTAAAAACGGGATTGCTTCGCTTCGCTCGCAATGACTAAAGGATAAAAAATGAATATCGCGGTTTTGTGTTCGGGAAACGGGACAAATCTACAGGCGATAATCGAGGCCGTAAAGACCGGATTTATACCCGCTAAGATAGCGCTGGTCGTGAGCGATAACGGGGGT
This sequence comes from Omnitrophica bacterium RIFCSPLOWO2_01_FULL_45_10, assembly GCA_001804165.1. Classification (GTDB taxonomy): domain Bacteria; phylum Omnitrophota; class Gorgyraeia; order 2-01-FULL-45-10; family 2-01-FULL-45-10; genus 2-01-FULL-45-10-A. The sequence continues at coordinate 1,187 of MHFL01000017.1, forward strand.
GCCTATGCGCTGACAAGGGCAAAAAATGCCGGCATAGAGACGCTCGTTCTTAATCCAAAAGATTACCCGGTGCGCGAGGCGTTCGATAAAGAGGTTATAAAAAATTTGAGTAAGAAGGAAGTCGGACTCGTTGTCCTGGCAGGATTCATGCGGCTCCTCAGCCCTTATTTCATAAACGAATATAGGAACCGCATCATGAATATTCACCCCGCGTTACTCCCTTCTTTTAAAGGGACGCGCGGAGTCAAAGACGCGTTAGAGTATGGCGTTAAGATAACGGGGCCTACGGTCCATTTCGTTGACGATAAATTGGATCACGGGCCCATAATTTTACAAAGTGCGGTTGAGGTGAAGGATGATGACACAGAAGAGACGCTTTTAGGGCGCATCCATCAAGAGGAGCATAAGATATATCCTCAGGCGATAAAATTATTTGTCGAAGGAAGGGTGAAGATAGAAGGGAGAAGGGTTAAAATAACGTAAAACGTAATGCGTAAAAGGAGAAGTAGACAAGTGAATACTAAGATTAAGGATGTGAAGGCGAGGGAGATTTTGGATTCGAGAGGGAATCCGACGGTTGAGGTTGATTGCATATTAGAGGACGGCTCTTTTGGAAGGGCCGCTGTCCCAAGCGGCGCGTCGACCGGCGAGCATGAAGCGGTGGAACTTCGTGACGGCGATAAGTCACGATATTTAGGCAAAGGCGTCCTCAAGGCGGTAGCGGGAGTTAACGGCGAGATAAGACGCTCGATTAAAGGAAAGGACAGTCTCAAACAGGGAGAGATCGACCAGTTTCTTATAGAAGTCGACGGCACGCAAAATAAAGCTCGTTTAGGCGCGAACGCCATCCTCGGAGTCTCGCTTGCGGTGGCTAAGGCGGCCGCGCACTCCAAAAAGATGCCTTTATACAGGTATATAGGCGGCGACAAGGCGAAGGTCCTTCCGATTCCCATGATGAATATTTTAAACGGCGGCGTTCACGCGGATAATAATGTTGATCTACAGGAATTCATGATAATGCCCATAGGCGCGGATTCTTTTAGAGAGGGCCTAAGGTGGGGCGCGGAGGTATTTCATAATTTAAAGAAGATTCTGCATGATAAGCGTCTTTCCACATCCGTAGGGGATGAAGGCGGATTCGCGCCGGATTTGAAATCGAATAAAGAGGCGGTGGAAGTGATTTTGTCCGCGATTGAAAAGGCGGGGTATAGGGCCGGAAAGGACATCTCTATCGCGCTCGACCCGGCGTCCAGTTCTTTCTATGAAAATGGCGGATATATTTTAGAGG
>MHFL01000017.1:2481-9517 GCA_001804165.1 Omnitrophica bacterium RIFCSPLOWO2_01_FULL_45_10
GAAAAAAGAGAACTCAAGCGCCGACATGGTGGAATTTTATTCGAGTTGGGTTGACAAATACCCTATTATTTCAATAGAAGACGGCCTTGCCGAAGACGACTGGGATGGTTGGAAGGCGCTCACCGATAGGCTCGGGAAGAAGATTCAACTTGTGGGCGACGATCTGTTCGTCACGAACACAAAAAGGTTAAGATTAGGCATAGAAAAGAGAGTGGCAAATTCCATACTGATAAAGGTAAATCAAATAGGGACCCTTACAGAAACGCTCGACGCGATCGACCTAGCCAAAAGACATAACTACACCGCAGTCATATCTCATCGATCCGGCGAAACCGAAGACACAACAATTGCGCATCTGGTCGTCGCGATGAACACGGGCCAGATAAAGACAGGCTCTGTCTGTCGAACGGAAAGGATCTGTAAATATAACGAGCTTCTGCGGATAGAGGAAGAACTCGGTAAAAAGGGAGTTTACGGCGAAGCAGGATGGCGAAAATAAGTTTTATCAGATTATTCATTATAATCGGGATTCTCACCGCCATATTTCTTCCGCCTTTCGCAAAATATCAGGAACTTCGATATAAGAATAGGAGTTTGGAAGAAAGAATAAAGGCGCTTGAAGCGGAGAATAAACGGCTTGCGGAGGAGAAGAGGCGCCTTGAGACAGACATTACCTATATCGAGAGGAAGGCGCGCGAGAAGATCGGCATTGTCCGCAAGGGCGAGATAGTCCTCAAGGAAGTTCCCTCTAAGGACTAAACTCATTAAAGGTCGCGATAGCGACACCTTTGTAAAAGGATGAGATACATAAGAGAAGGAAAAGATGTTTTCCTTCTCTTATGATAAAGAAGACTCGAGTTATTTTAGACAGGCGGTTCTAAAGGAAAGGGGTGACAGCGAGCGTCTCTGTAGTTTGACAGTATCAGCAAGCGCCAAGAGGGGGAAACGTAGTTTCCCCCTCTATGGAAGAAAAAATCTCTCCTTACTTTGCTTAAAGAGAGATTTTTTATTGGTAGCGGGGGTCCGATTCGAACGGACGACCTCAAGGTTATGAGCCTTGCGAGCTACCAGGCTGCTCCACCCCGCAATATATTTTATTATATCAAAAGAGAATGACTTTGCAATCAAAATTTTAGTCTTTATTAATATGCACGACCTTTGCTGGAGGGAAGCCGTTGAAATGGGTTGAGGAGGCGATGGAATAGGCGCCGATATTCTCAGCGTAGAGAAGGTCGCCTATTTCGAGTTCGGGGAGTTCCTCTGCGACCGAGATTGTGTCGAACGCGTCGCAGGTAGGGCCAAAGACAGCGCACACCTTCTTCTCTCCGTCTTTAAACGATTTGAGAGGGTACCGGCAGTGATCGAATACGATTCCTGAGAAGGTATGGTAGACTCCGTCGTCCAGATAATAACACGTCTTGCCGTCGCGGAGCGCCTTACCTATAATCTTAGTTACCAGTGTCCCGGCATTCGCGACCATGAACCTTCCGGGCTCAGCGAGTATCTCGATATCCTTTGGAAATAACCTGTCTATCTCAAGGTTCAATTTCTTAGATAATGTTCTGAACGATTTCACCTTGTTGTGATACTTCACGGGGAATCCGCCGCCTATGTCTAATATCTTAATTTTATGCCCTCGCGTCTCTGATTCCTTAAGGATGAATGAGGAGATCTGAAGCGCCTGAATATAATTGTCGAAGTTCGTGCATTGGCTTCCCACGTGAAAACTTACTCCTTCGACCACAAGGCCCAACTTAAACGCCTCTAATATCAGATCAACCGCTTCTCCCGTATCCGCGCCGAACTTAGAAGATAGTTCGACCATAGAGCCGGTGTTAGGCACCCTTATCCTCAAGACTACGCCGGCATGAGGGCAGTTCACCTTTATCTTTTTCAACTCATTGATATTGTCATAAGTTACAAGAGGTTTATAGGGGTCAAGTTGCCGCAGCGTCTCTTCCTGTTTTATCGTGTTCGCGTATATAATCTTGTCCCATATGAAATCTTGCCTATCCTTTTCAGATAGGTGTTTTATGTTTTCATGGACGAGCATGAATTCAGGGAACGAAGCGACATCGAAACTAGCGCCGGCCTTATAGAGGGTCTTAATGATTTCAGGACATGAGTTCGCCTTGACGGCGTAATAGGCCTGAACGCGCGGCAGGCTCTCTTTGAATTCGCGGTAATTCTCTCTGATCCTCTCGTGATCGATAATGAGAATGGGGGTTCCGAATTCCGCCGCTAAATTTTTCAGTTTCTCGGCCATAGTTTCTTGTGTCCGGCTTTGGTCCTCTACCTTTATCATATCCATTCCTTATAATCAGTAGCGCACCCTTAAGGGTGCGCTACTGATACTCTTAATTTATGGTTTGAAGAGAAAATTTTTAAAGCACCATATGTTTTTCTTGTCAGGATAGACGTCGGGATTTTCTTTAAAGAAAACAGAATAGTTTTTAAGCGGTGTCCAATCCGACGCCTCTGAGACAAATTCGCCGAGATAAGGTTTTGCGATATCTAATATATAATCATATGGGAGGTCATCAGGGACGCACACGCTTTTATTGGGATTCTCGATCATCCACATGATGCTTGAGGCCACCCCTATGGCGACCTGCATCGTAGTGGCATTTTGGTGAGGAACCAACCTTCTCGACTCTTCTATGGTCAGGATAGAGCCCGTCCACCACGAATTGTAGCGGTGTCCCATAATGAGCGCGCCCAATATGTCAGCGCCGCTCGTGATCTCATCGCTCATAATTCTCATACGTGGCTGCAATTCATAATTTCTGCAGCGCAGTTCGTATAGAGAGGAGAGCGTTTCATGGCACGGCATATACGCGTAATGGACAGTCGGTCTGTAAACGCACCTTTGGCCTTTCCAAACAGTCAGCTTATCTGATATGGTGAACGCCTCACCGTGCCGTATGACCATTCCTATGATTTCTTGATTTGGTATCCATGACCTGACCCATGTGTTTATGCCCATCTGCGGAAGGAATATCTGATTTTTCGGGCCGTAATCCGCCGTATTATATAATGGAGGCAGTTCCTTTTCATGTGTCCCCCATCCCATCTCGGCAGGCGAAATACCCTCTTCCCGCAGGCCCTCGATAGACCATGTTCCAACAAATTCATCCACTTCTTTCGGCCTGTTTGTTATTTGGGTGTCTCTTTCACTGCAGTGAATCACTTTAATGCCGAGCTCCATCGCGAGGCGCGAGAACTGTTTTTCGTGAAGCAGGCGTTTGATGAGGGCGGCATCTTTCTTTCCCGCGGCCCTATCCCTTAATACTTTTTCAGCAATATCCACAATGCCTTTTTTGGTGAAATGGGAGATGAGGCCGGGATTTGCGCCGTGGTCTACAACGGCGGTTGTGGAGTTTGTCCATTTTGAGATCATCTCGCGAAGGTCCATATGTCTGTAATAAAGCGACTTTTGAAAAGGAGTTTTCTTATGGATATCAGCGTACGGATCCCATTCTTCGACGGATGTGTTGACGTATAAAACTTTATTATCGTGGCACCAAGAGAGGATATCGACGCATCCTATATTCCAGGCGAGGTCTATGACCAATCCGCCGCGAGCGGCATGTTTTGATAGTTGCTGATATATGTTTATGGGAGTGACTCTCTCCTGAAAGAACGAGATACCCTTGGCGATCCAGGGCCTTAATAATTTACGCTGGTCGACAAAATCAACGATTGTTATGTTTTTATAGGGGATCTTGACATGTTTTAAAAGGATCGGAAGGGCGCATTTGGATACGGCTCCGTAACCTATGATTAAAACCTTATTTTTAAATTCAATCGCCATCTTTTCTCCTCTTTTATTGTCACACATTTTACATTGATACGGCATTTGTGTCAAGTTATCCTGCCGAATACTGAACACAAAATATTTACGCCGACCGAGTTTTTCTCTTTGACAGGGTATTTCCTATAATATAGAATAGTGACGGGAGAGATGCGATAATGATAAGCCGATATTCACTTCCAAGGATGTCCGCGATATGGAGCGAGAAGAATCGTTTCAGGAAGATGCTCGATGTCGAACTTTATGCCTGCGAGGCGCTCACAAGGTTGGGTAAGATCCCTAAATCCTCCTTATTCCAGATTCAAAAACGCGCCCGATTCGATGTTGAAAGGATTAAAGACATAGAGCGCGAGACGAACCACGACGTGATCGCCTTCCTCAAGAATCTATCCGAGCACATAGGCGAGGACGCAAAGTATGTCCACATGGGGCTCACCTCATCAGATGTGCTCGATACCGCGCTATCGGTTCAGATGCGGGAGGCCTGCGACATCCTGATTGACGATGCCAAGAAACTGATGCGTATACTTGCGCGGAAGTCACGCCGGCACAAAAGGACGCTTATGATCGGCAGGACTCACTCTGTCCACGCCGAGCCGATAACATTCGGGCTGAAGACGGCGTTGTATTTCGACGAGATGAGGCGCAATCTGGAGCGGCTCAAGAAAGCGCGTGAAGTCATAAATGTAGGGAAGATTTCCGGCGCGGTTGGGACATACGCTAATATCGATCCCTTTGTAGAAGCATATACGTGTAAGAAACTCAAACTTAAGCCCGCGAACATATCAACACAAATTTTGCAGCGCGACAGGCATGCCGAATTTCTGACAGCGATTGCCGTCACGGGAACATCGTTAGAAAAGTTCGCGACTGAGTTCAGAAACCTTCAGCACACCGAGATCGGCGAAGTCGAGGAGCATTTCCTGAAGACCCAAAAAGGGTCGAGCGCCATGCCTCATAAAAGGAATCCCATTCTTTGCGAGAGGATATCGGGCTTGGCGAGGATATTGAGGGCGAATGCTCTTGCCTCGATGGAGGATATAGTCTTATGGCACGAGCGCGACATATCACATTCGTCCGTAGAGAGGGTAATACTGCCGGACTCAACCATCCTTCTCGACTATATGTTGAATAAGTTCATGGATGTAGTAAGCCATCTCGTTGTGCGTGACGACAGGATGCTAGAAAATTTAAGCAAGTCCAAAGGTATCGTATTCTCCGGCAGGTTATTATTGGAACTCATGAATAAGGGCCTGAGCCGGGACGAGGCCTATGATAAAATTCAATCCGTCTCATTCAAGACGGAAGAGAAGAATCTGGAATTTAAAGACGCGCTTCTGGCGGATGACGGCATCCGTTCCATTATGAGCGCGGATGAGATAGAAGATATTTTCGATTTCAAATACTATCTTAGGAATGTGGATAGGATATTCAGGCGAGTTGGAATTTAGCCTCGATATGCAAAAACTCAAATTAATCTACGAAGGGAAGGCAAAAAAACTCTTTGATACGGATGATCCCGAGCTCCTGATTCAGGAGTTTAAGGATGACGCGACGGCATTTGACGCGACCAAACGCGGCACCATTGTAAACAAAGGCGTAATAAATAATAAGTTATCCGAGAGAATATTTATCCTTCTTTCAAATAATCATATTCCCACCCATTTCGTGAAGCGCCTCTCAGACCGCGATATGCTCATAAAAAGGGTAGAAATAATTCCGGTTGAGGTGACGATAAGGAATATCGTAGCCGGCGGCATGGCTAAACTCCTTGGCCTTGAAGAGGGGGGCGTCTTAAAAAGCCCGGTTTTAGAATATCATTATAAAGAGGACAAGCTTCATGACCCCTTGATTAATGAATATCATATTTTCTGGCTCGGCGTTGCCACGGGAAAAGAGTTAGATAGAATCAAGAAATATTCATTCAAGATAAACGAAATTTTGAAGAAATTTTTCGATTCAAAGGGGCTGATCCTTGTTGATTTCAAACTGGAATTCGGCAGATGCAAGGGTAAAATTATTCTGGCGGACGAGATATCGCCCGATACCTGTAGACTATGGGACAAGGCGACGAAGGAAAAACTCGATAAGGACCGCTTCCGCCGGGACCTGGGAGGAGTCGAAGACGCGTATCAGGAAGTGCTGCGTAGGGTTATGAAGGAATGAAAAGAATCACCTATAAATCCGCGGGAGTTGATATTGACGGGGCGAATGCGCTAGTAAGCGACTATAAACGCTTTGCCGGGCTTACCAGAACCCGAGGCGTTGTCAGCGGAATAGGGACATTCGGCGCGCTCTTCAGGCCCGGCTTCAAAAAATTTAAAGACCCCTTGCTCGTTTCGTCTACCGACGGCGTAGGGACAAAGTTGAAGATCGCGTTTTTGGCCGACAAGCATGATACCATAGGGATAGACTTAGTCGCGATGAGCACGAACGATATTCTCTGTCAAGGCGCCAGGGGCCTATTCTTTCTCGATTACATATCGACCGGCAAGATAAGGCCGGCCGTTTTAAAAGATCTCGTGAAAGGGATTGCCGCCGGTTGTCGCGAGGCAGGATACGCTTTGATAGGAGGCGAGACCGCGGAGATGCCGGACATGTACAAGCAAGGCGAATATGACCTTGCGGGGTTTGGAATAGGTATTGTCGATAGGAGCGACGTGATCGACGGTACAACTATCAGAAAAGGCGATATAATTCTTGGGTTAGAGTCGAGCGGTCTACATTCCAATGGCTTCAGTCTCGTGCGAAAGATTTTTAGCGAAAAGGAATTAAATAAATATTCTGAAGAATTGCTGAAGCCGACCGGTCTTTACAGTAAACCGGTTCTATCCTTAAAGGAAAAACTAAAGATAAGAGGGATAGCCCACATAACAGGCGGCGCGTTTTATGATAAGATACCGAGGATAATTCCTAATGGGCTGGCGGTGGAAATCGATAAAGGTTCATGGCGCGCCCCGTGGATATTTTCGCTGATCAAGGCCCGAGGTAAAATAGACGATAAAGAGATGTACAGGGTCTTCAACATGGGCATAGGGATGGTCCTTGTCCTGGCAAAACCCGACGCTGATCGAGCGATGGATATCCTGCAAAGATTTCATGTCAAGTCTCATGTCATAGGCGAGGTTGTGCGTGGAAATAGAGAAGTTATAATCGAGTAATACGTAATGCGTAAAACGTAATACGTAATTTTAAAATTACTTATTACTTATTACTTATTAC
>MHFL01000018.1:0-8126 GCA_001804165.1 Omnitrophica bacterium RIFCSPLOWO2_01_FULL_45_10
CGTAAAGGTCGCCTCCCACCTGCCGCGCCGTGAACATGGCCCCGCTCAAATCAATTCCTTTAACGTCAGGCATCTTCTTTGGAAGGAAGCTCTCCTGTATCTTCTTCGCTATAGTTAGTTCATTTTCCAAGACAATCCTATGCTTCCATTCCGCGAGATATTTATAGAGGGTAAAGAATAGATAGATAAGGCCCATGACCAAAATCGGAACAATCAGGTCCATCCATAGTCCAAAATAATTAAACATAAAAATAGTTAGCACCGTGAAAAGAATGATTGAGAGGATCAAGGCGGAAAGCCCTCTTAAGGGTTTCGTCTTTAAACTGGTGAACGACAAAATTATTCCGAGCATAATAAGGATTGTCAAATTGGTTCCTCGCGGTAGGCGCTCGATGAAGCGCCTGTTTAGGATGGAATTGAAGACCTCCGCGTGAATGCCTACGCCGGGATATAGCGGCTCAAAAGGGCTCGGATGCAGATCTCCTGTCCCTATCGCCGTAAGGCCTACAATGCATACTTTATCTTTAAAGATTTTGGGTTCGAGGATAGGTTTCTGGCCCGAGAGGCGGGCGAAATAAGATTGCAGGACATCGATGTAAGAACAGTGCCGGTAGGAAGAACCCCACCTTCCGGAAAAATTGATGAGTATATTCGAATTCTCATCCAACGGTATCTTCGCGTATCGCTTAAGCGAGATATATCTGCCCGGCCGAAAAGTCGCGTCGTCTTTTAAGTCTAGGCCCAGATAATCGCTTGCCATAAGGAAAGCTATGTGTGGATAGAATGTCTTTCCATATTTGATATAGAGAGGCGCTCTTCTGAATTTGCCATCGATATCAGGAATAATATTTATGTGGCCCGTTCCTTTTGAGCCATGGGTAAAACTTTCCAAACACTTCGCGGCGTAATTGGATGCGGTAGTTACATTTGATTTACCCTGCTTATCTACCTCGAACGCGAAAGGCAGGTAGATCGGAATCCCCGAGTCAATCGCTTCTTCCATCTCGGCATCATGTTCGCTTGGTTCAGCAAATAGGATATCGAAAAAGACGGCCCTCGCGCCAAACTCTGACAGCGCCTTGAGCAGTATCGCGTGATAATTTCTTTCGAAGGGAAAGCGGCCTAATTTTTTAATGGAATCTTCACCGATTTCTATGATGGCGACTTTATCTGTTACCGGAATAGGCGGGCGAAGCAGGAATCTGAAGTCGACGGAAGATAATTCATAGATATCGAGCAGGCGGAAGTAAGAGACACAGAGAATCAGAAGAAACGCGGAAATGACGAGGAGATATCTTAAAACTTTTTTTATCGATTTGATTTTGCCTTTCATCAATGGAGTTATTCGGATGAAGTTCTATTTCGTCTTCACCAGCAATTTCCACGGATGCTTTTTTATATCTTCACTGAATTCTTTAAAATTTAACGCTGTGGCCTCCAGATTTACGGCTATATTGTCTATTCTCGCTCTATTATCCGCGACAACTCCGGTTACATTTTCTGTCAATTTTTTAACCTCTATCAATGTCTTATCAAGGTTCTCCGCTATTCCGTCCGCCTTCTTCATCAGCTTTCTCATCTCAATGGGATCCTCGCCTAAGAGGATCGCCCCTTCATGCACGAACGGCTTATCGCGAGAGCCGGCGGTAAGGCCTACGTATGCGTCTCCTATCATTCCTGATGTGGATATGAAGGCGATGGAATCCTCTCTCACCCTTGCCTTCTTATCCAGGGCCATAACTAGTTCTATCCTGGTATCCGGGGAGTAATTGAACCCTATCTTCTCAACGCGGCCCACCTCAATGCCTGACAGCTTGACTATCGAATCCTGTTTTATCCCTTCCGCGTAACTGAAGTAGGTCTTGATTTTATACGGTTGCGCGCTAAAGTCCGTAGTCTTCACCCAGAAAATAACTCCCACAAGAAGCGCTAACGCCACAACTATTCCTGTTTTTACTTCATTCGTCATCTTCATAAAAAAGTCTCCTTTTTAGAATTTATCTTATCAGATGCTCCAGATAATCGTCTTTCTGCTGGAAGAATCTTATCGGCCCATCGGGACTTCCGGAGATAAATTGCTGGACCATCTGATTCGAACTATTCCTCATCTCATCCGGCGTCCCCACTTGAAGCGCGCGTCCTTCGTAAAGCATCCCTATCCTGTCGCCAATGGAAAATACGCTCTTCATGTCATGCGTAACCACAACGCTTGTTATTGAGAGTTTCTTGGATAAGTCAAGGATGAGTTTATCTATGACGCCCGCGACGATTGGGTCGAGTCCGGCCGTGGGCTCATCATAAAACACTATTTCCGGATCCATAACGATGGCGCGCGCCAATCCCACGCGTTTACGCATTCCGCCTGAAAGTTGGCTCGGCATGAGGTCTTCGAAACCTCTCAGGCCCACAAGCTCCAACTTCATCTTTACAACTATATCTATAACGCTCTTTTCGAGTTTCGTATGTTCTTTCAGAGGAAGGCTCACGTTCTCTCCTACGGTCATCGAATCGAATAGCGCCGCGGACTGAAAACACATCCCTATCCTCTTCTTCAATTTATCCATCTCATCCTCATTCAAAGCGGTTAAATCTTTCCCTAAAAGATATACTTTCCCGGAGTCAGGCTTGAGAGCGCCTGTGAGATGGCGAAGAAATGTGCTCTTACCGCATCCCGAACCGCCCATTATCACGAATGTCTCGCCCTTATATATTTCAAGGCTTACTCCGTTCAGGATCATCCTGTCGCCGAACTTTTTTGTTAAGCCGTCTGCCTTTATTACAACTTCTTTATCCATGCCTTCGCTTTAATATTTTATTTTTGCGTAAAATAGAATATGCCTGTCAATATACAATCGAAAAGTATAATGAAGATGAAACTTGTCACAACGCTCAAGGTAGTTGACTTCCCTACGCCCTCAGCGCCGCCTTTCGTTTTAAGGCCCATATAGCAGCCGACCATGGAGATTATAACAGCGAATACGAATGACTTCACCAGGCCCGTCCAGACATCCTTCCATTCCATGAACTGAAAAGAGAACGTTATGTATCTGTAAGGGTCGAGATGCAGGTTGAATACTCCGACTAAAAAACCTCCGAATATGCCGAGCAGGTCCGCGAATAGGGTGAGACACGGCAGCATCACAAGAAGCGCGAGAAACCGCGGCACCACCAAAAATCTTATCGGGCTCAGGGCCATCGTATCCAATGCCTCTATCTGCTCGGTCACCTTCATCGTCCCGAGTTCCGCGGTAATGGCGGCGCCTACCCTCCCGGCCACTACGAGCGCGGTGAGCACGGGTCCGAGCTCTCTGGCGACGCCGACTGAAACCATTGGCGCGACATAGATATTGGCGCCGAATCTCGAAAGTTGATAGGCGCTTTGCATGGCGATCACTATGCCTGTGAAGAAGGAGACGAAGGCCGCTATAATGAGAGAACCTACGCCCGCGAAGACCATCTGGTTGAATATACCTTCGCGCTTAGGTAATTTATTCTTGACCGAACCGATGATGATCCAACTTATCGTGTCAAAGAGCAGAGCCAGCGCCTCTATGACTTGCCGCAGGGTTCCTAAAATGATGCTTCCTAATCTCTCAAGGAAATTCATAATATATGGGGTGCTTAACTAAACGTCGAGACGGCCTCTTCCTCATTCGACATTATATCAAAAAGTTTTTCTAATTTTGTTATCTCGAAAAGGCTCCTTATCTTTGATGAGGGGTTGACCAGCCGTAAGCGCCCGCCGTAGGATCTCATGTTCTTCAAAACCTCGACGAGCGTAGCGAGACCGGATGAGTCCACGTAAGTAACATTCGACAGGATTATCACTATCTTCGGCGTCTTTTGAGTTATGAGTTTATCAAATACCTTTTTTATGTCCGGGCTGGAATTTATGTCTATCTCGCCGTCCATTCTGCAAACCGTTACACCGCTCTTCGTTTCTGTTCTCACCGGCATAATCTCTCTCCTTCTTTGGTCATTTCAATTTCTTCGTCATCTTTAGTTTATTACCGATTGCGTTGAATTCCACCTCATCCATCAACTTTTTTACCAGATACACCCCGCGCCCTGAATTTTTCATGATGTTATCGTTCGCGGTCGGATCCGGAAGCCCTAAGGGATCAAATCCTTTTCCTTCGTCCTCGACCACGACATTGATCTTATCGTCCTCTATCCAATAGGTTATCGTGACCGATTTGGCCTTATCGGACTCATTGCCGTGTATGATAGCGTTCCTCACGGCCTCCTCTACCGCAAGTCTTATGTCGAACATCCTATCATTATCCAAGTCATAGGATTTGAGGCTTCCCAGAATCTTGAGCGAAACTTCTCTCATGCGCCTTATGTCGCTTGGTATTTTTATTATCATCTTTCCCGTCTCTAATCTCAAATTCATTCTTTGTAAACGCCGATGGCTCTTATCTTCGCATATCGCATCTCGACGAGTTTCTCTTTCGGGATATTTTTAAGAAGAGCCAGATCTTTCTTCATTGCGTCTTTTATGTTTTGCGCGACCTCATGCGGGTTTCTATGCGCGCCGCCGAGCGGCTCCTGTATTATACCATCTATTATGCCCATCCCTAGCAAGTCTTTAGCTGTCAATTTGAGTGCGGCGGCCGCATCGGGGGTCTTTGAACGCTCTTTCCATAATATGGCGGCGCAGCCCTCCGGAGATATGACGGAATAGTAAGCATTCTCAAGAACATAGATCTTATCGCCCACACCTATTCCTATGGCCCCGCCCGAACCTCCCTCTCCTATCACGAAGACCAATATGGGTGTCTTTAGATCGGCCATCTCTCTCAAGTTATATGCAATCGCTCCTGCCTGGCCCCGTTCCTCCGCGCCAATGCCGGGATACGCGCCTGGCGTATCAACGAATACGACTATCGGCAGGTCGAACTTCTCCGCTAATTTCATAACGCGTATCGCCTTCCTATATCCTTCGGGATGAGCGCTGCCAAAATTTCTCTCCAGATTCTCTTTTGTATCCCTGCCCTTCTGATGCCCTAAGATAACCAGCCGCTCTCCGTCGAATTGCGCTAACCCGGCGACTATTGCCTTGTCATCCGCGAAATATCTGTCGCCGTGCAATTCGACGAAGTCATTCATGAGCATATCTATGTAGTCCAATGTGTAAGGCCGTTTCGGGTGTCTGGCGATTTGAACTCTTTGCCATGGAGTGAGATTATCGTATACATCCTTCCTGATTTCGCTTAACTTTTCCTCAAGTTTAGATATCTCCCCGGATATGTCTATATCCTTATGCGTTGTGTATGCCTTGAGTTCCTCGATCTTTCGCTCTAATTCAATTATGGGTTTCTCGAAATCGAGCCCCGGTAATATCGCCATCGTGTCTCCATAAAAAGGCTACATAAGGTTGCTTACTCTACTATCACTACTTCCGTCCCTTCCGAAACTATCGCATAGAGTTCTTCGACGTCCGAATTCTTTAATCTTATACAGCCATCGGTGACGCTTTTGCCTATCGATTCCGGCAACGTTGTTCCATGTATGCCATAGCCCGCCTTAGAGAGACCGAGCCATCTTGAACCGAGTATATTTCTTGGGTCGCCTGCGGCTATAACCCCTCCTCCTGACGGATACCATGGAGGATCGATGACTTTATTAGTTATCTTCAGTGTCCCCGTAGGTGTGCAAGAATTTTTTCCCGTGGAGACTCTGTAGGTCTTCACGATATTGCCGTCGGCCTTAAGCGTCAATATATTCTGCGACCTGTCCACCACTATGCCGAAGAGCGCTTTCGATATCTTCAATTTCCTTCCGACTACTATGGTAGTTTTGGTCAGATTATTTGCTTTAGTGATGAGTTCGACTGTCGTATTGAATTTTTTGGCTATTCTGGTGAGCGTATCTCCCTTCTGAATTTCGTAATGGACAGAGTCGGGTGTAATTATCGGAGAGAATAACAGTTTGACATTCGTATTCTCAAGCGCCTCCTGAATATTCAGGATGTCATCTGAATTCGGAAAATTCTCGACTGCTCTCTGATAAAGCCCCTTTGCCTTTAAGAGGTCCCCTGCATCGAGCGCCTTTTTGGCCCTCTCCAATAGAAGAGATTTTTCATCCGTGTTAATATTTATACCGGCTGTTGATTTAAGATCTAAGGGCTTAACGATCATCCGGTAAAAAAGAAATACTGCCGATATGGCTAAAATAGAGGAGGCTGCGATTATGATATATCTCCTATTCATCAAACGCCTTCTTTCTTTAAAATCCCGTAATTCATCTTTATCTGTATAAAAGAAGTGAAACGACGATCCCGAGGGCAGCGCCTGCCAGAACCTCGACCGGGGTATGGCCGAGCAATTCTCTCAGTTTCTCCTCGTCCAGTTTTTTCTTCCAATATATATCATCGAGCATCTTGTTCAATATCTCCGCCTGCGTTCCCGCGGAGCGTCTCACGCCCTGCGCATCGAAAAGGACGATAAGAGTAAAGATGAGCGCTATGGCAAACATAGCCGAATTGAAACCGAAAGTCACTCCTATGGATGTAGCGAGGGCGGATACGCCTGCGGCATGAGAACTTGGCATGCCGCCTGTCCCCACAAACCATCTGAAGTTGAACCTCTTTTCTTTAATGACGCCCAGAATAACCTTTATTGTCTGCGCTATGATCCATGCCGCGCAAGAGGTCCAGAATATATGATTATTACCGAATTCGAGTATGCTTTTCATATTGACTTTGCCTAATTACCATATTATATTATAATGCCTTTAGTCACGCAACTGTAATACGCCAGCGGACAGGCCCATAAAGGTGTACGTTAATGGAAGGCATTCGGTAAGCCCAAAAATATTTAGTCCCTTATCAGCGCCATCGCCTCTGAGCGCGTCTTCTCGTTTCGCCTGAAGATCCCGCGCACAGCGCTCGTTATTGTAAGGACTCCCGGTTTCTTCACGCCCCGCATCGACATACAAAGGTGCTCGGCCTCTATCACAACCAACACGCCCCTCGGTTTCAATTTCTTCATTATTATATCAGCTATCTCTGTTGTGAGGCGCTCCTGGACCTGCAATCGTTTCGACAATACGTCTACGACCCTGGCAAGTTTGCTTAAACCTGTTACCCTATTGCCGCTCGGTATGTAGGCAACGTGCGCCTTTCCGATGAAAGGAAGAAGGTGATGCTCGCACATTGAGTAGAGGGGAATATTCTTCAAAAGAATTATCTCGTCATGCTCTTTCTCAAAGACTACCTCCAGTTCTTTTTCTGGATTGACATTGATGCCGCTTAAAATTTCCTCGAACATATCGGCAACCCGCTTGGGCGTTTTGGCTATGTCGCTTTTCTTCACATCCTCGCCTATCGCGAGAAGTATCTCCTTCACCGCGTTCTCTATTCGCTTCTTATCCATCCTCCATCTCCTGTCTTTTAAATATTACACGCCGCCTTATTTTCCGATACAGAATTGCTCGAAAATTCTATCCAGCACATCATCTGAAACTGTTTTGCCTATTATGAGCCCCAAATTGAAGAGCGCCTCTTTCAGATCTATGGCCGCGAGCTCTAAAGACGCGCCCTCCCTCAGTGTTTTATCGACTGATAACATATTCACAAGAGTTTTGTCAAGCAGTTCCTTATGTCTCGCGTTGCTTACCACGACGCTCTCGCCTTGCTCAAAGGCGCCATTGAATATCGCATCGAGGATGGCCTTCTCAAGAAGATCCATATTGCGCCTTGTCTTCACTGAAATCTCGACGATTTCATCATTCCTGAAAAGCGACGTCAACTTCTCTTTTTCTATCTTTCGAGCCAAATCGCACTTATTTATTATGACAATCTTCTTCTTGCCGTCTACCAACTTTTTTAGGGCCAGGTCCTTCTTGTCTATCTTTGTGGACGCATCGAGCACCAGAAGCACCATGTCCGAGCGCGCGAGGTACTTCTTGGATTTTCTTACGCCCTCTTTCACCAGGAGATCTTCTGTCTCATCTATACCGGCGGTGTCCACAAGTCTGACAGGCGCGCCTTTTAAGTTTATCATCTCCTCTACCGCGTCTCTTGTTGTGCCCGGTATGGGAGAGACGATGACACGGTCTCTTTTTAACAATAGGTTCATGAGGCTCGATTTCCCCACATTTGGCTTACCGCATATGATAGC
>MHFL01000018.1:8150-9460 GCA_001804165.1 Omnitrophica bacterium RIFCSPLOWO2_01_FULL_45_10
GCCTTCATCGTAGGTAGATATGACCTCTTTTAATTCTGACAATATCTCTCCGACTCTTGTTAAACAATCGCCTTCTTTAAGTATCTCTATGTCTTCGTCCGGAAAATCGATCCCCGCCTCTATTTGAGACGCGATATCCAAGATTTTACTACGGAGTCTCTCTATTCTATTCGAAAGTTCGCCTTCGAGTTGGCCGACGGCAACTTTAAGGGAACTGTCGGTCTTGGCCCTTATCACATCCAATACCGCCTCTGCCTGGGCGAGATCGATCCTTCCGTTTAAAAATGCCCGTTTGGTAAACTCGCCTGGCTCGGCCATCCTCGAGCCGCGCTTCAGGACGAGGTCCAATACCTTCTTCGCCGCCCGTATCCCGCCGTGGCAATTAATCTCTACGACATCTTCCTTTGTATAACTCTTAGGCGCGCGCATCACAGTCAGTATGACTTCATCTATAATCTCGGGGTTCGGGTTTCGGGTTAGGGGTAACGTATCCCGTATCCCATATCCCATATCCCGATTTCCAATGTGGCCATAATGCGTTGTATAAGTCCTGAATGTCGATGCCTTTCTCCCGTCGCGCGAAATGAATATCTCATCGGCTATCTTTAGGGCCTGAGAACCGCTTAAGCGCACTATGCTTATTCCGCCTTCGCCTATCGGTGTCGATATGGCTACTATTGTGTCATCTGAACTTGTTCTTTCCATATTAATCAATTAATTTCTCTCATATATCTCTTTTGCCTCGCCAACTACGAATAATGAGCCCGTTACCAAGATTAAGTCGTGTGCATCGGCCCTGGCCCGCGCCTCATTCAATGCCGCTTCAACGGTCGATGTTAAAATAGGATTCCGCCGAGGAATCAATTTTCTTATCGTCCGCGGCTCAAGCGCCCTCTCCGCAACTTTGGATTTGGTCAATACCACCTCGGGCTTGAGCGAAAGCATCTCCTTCAATATCCCTTCGATATCCTTATCTTTCGATACCCCCAGAACCAATATCAGTTTTTTGTACTTGAATATCTTCTTAATGGCCCTCGCCAGCGCGTTCGCGCTCGCTCGGTTCTGGGCGCCGTCTAAAATAACATAAGGTCTTTTTGAGACGATCTCCAACCGTCCATCCCACCGCGCCTCTTTCACTCCTCTTCTCACTGCGTCCTGCGATATCGCAATACCATGAAAACGCAATGAATCAATGATCCCAATAGCGGCTGCCGTATTGACCACCTGATGTGTCCCCAAAAGACTCGATTCCAGCATCGGATATTCAGTCGCCAACCCGAATACATTGAAGATCTCTTTTTCGTCATTGG
>MHFL01000019.1:0-255 GCA_001804165.1 Omnitrophica bacterium RIFCSPLOWO2_01_FULL_45_10
AAATACTTGGGTTGTCGAAAGATGATATCGAGAGGATAACTACTCATAATGCGAATCGACTCTTTAACTTGGGATTGGGAGAGGAATCGAAGATAGCATATGAGATAAGAAATTCCTTATATCTTAACATAACCAATAGGTGTACAGGCGACTGCGATTTCTGCGTAAGATCGAAGACGCCTTATGTCAAGGGACACAACTTAAAGTTAAATGAGGAGCCATCAGCCGAAGAGATCCTGAAATCCATAGGAGACG
>MHFL01000019.1:275-7213 GCA_001804165.1 Omnitrophica bacterium RIFCSPLOWO2_01_FULL_45_10
GTGTTTTGCGGCTACGGTGAGCCGACCCTCCGGCTGGATGTGATTAAAGAGGTCTCTAAGGGATTGAAGAAACGAGGCGCGAAGGTGCGGCTCGTCACAAACGGCCACGGAGATCTGATAAATTCAAGACCCATCGCGGCCGAACTTAAAGGACTTGTCGATATGGTTTCAGTCAGTCTGAATGTTGATAGAGAAGAGAAATACAGTGAGATATGCAAGCCGCAATTTGGTCCGGGGACTTACAAGCATGTTTTGGAATTCATAAGGGCTTGCGTTGAGAATGGTATAGAGACGGAGGTTACGTGCCTTGACCTTGCGGGAGTCGATGCAAAGCGGTGCGAGGACATAGCGAAAAGTTTAGGGGCGCATTTTCGGCTCAGGAAGTTAGGAGTTGTTGGATGACAATAGCAGCCGCATTTTTTAAAAGAGACAGGCTATATCTTTTGCTGATCATTTTCATCTTGGCGGTAAATACCGCTATATTCCTGCCTCTTGAGAAGAAAGGGCAGGGCAAAAAAACAGATGTATCTGAGCGGGTAATCGGGAAAGAAAAGATGGCCGAACAGTTACTGTTAGAGCGCGAAAACGTCGAAGGCATGTTGCATAAGAATAGGCCGCTGGCCATCCTCTTCATGCTCACGTCATTACTTATCTTAGCGATAATTTTTTTGGGCATCCTCGTAGATCTTTTGTTGCTCTCTTTCAAATTGTCCAGGAAGAAAATAGAGATGGCAACCTATAAACCGCATAATATAAGTTGGAATGCCTGGGACGTAGCCAAGGTTGTGATACTTTTTATGTTCTTCGGTTATTGTATAATCGTAATTGAATCGCTTCTTGCCGCCCCTTTTCCCATATTGAAAAATAATAATTTCAGAATGATCCTCAATACGTCGATACTCGACTTACTTTGCGCGGTATTCATCCTGCAACTCACTGTGGGGCAGTATAAGGAAAAGTTGATTTCGTTAGGTATATCCTTTAAAAATTTTTTCAGGAACATTTTTTATGGAATAGTCGGCTACATGGCAATCATCCCGATCCTGGTCGGGCTTTTAATAATAACGGCGATCGTCATAAAGTTGATAAATTATGTTCCTGAGAGGGAGCCCGTCGTGGAACTTTTTCTGAAAGAGAAGGACTCTGCCTTTCTTATTTATACCTCTATATTCACTTCCATGCTGGGGCCGGTAATAGAGGAAGTGTTTTTCAGGGGCTTTATGTATAACGCCTTTAAAAAATACATCGGGATATTCTGGGCGGTGCTTCTGACGTCGGCTCTTTTCGCCGGTCTTCATACGAATATAGTCGGATTCTTACCCATAATGACATTAGGGATCTTGCTCGCTTATCTTTATGAAAAAACAGGGACGTTGGTCTCGTCTATAACAGTTCATACGATACATAATTTAAGCATGGTGTTGTTTGTGTTTCTCATAAGGCAAATAAGATCGTAGCCCCAAAGTAGCCCAGGCTTAAGCCCGGGCTACTTATCGGGTAGGGTCATAATATCAATGTCTAAAGTTTCGCTTATAAGATGTTCGAGTTACAATGCGGCTGAAGTATTTGAGGCTGTCAAAAAAGCTGTCGATCTCCTCGGGGGGATAGGTGAGTTCGTCAAGCCGGGAATGAAAGTTTTGCTTAAACCCAACCTCCTCTCTGCGCGGCTGCCGGAGGAAGGAGTTGATACTCACCCGGAAGTTGTGAGGGCGGTCGCGCGCTTAGTAAAGACGCAAGGCGCAACCCCCATAATCGGAGACTCGCCTGGCGGCTTTGGGAAGAATGTAGACGAAGTCTTTGAGAAATCAGGCATGAGGAGAATTGCGGAAGAAGAAGGTATCGAACTTGTGAAATTTACGAGTTCACGGTTCGTGGAAGGCATACCCATATCACGTTATGTCTTCGATTCTGATTGCGTGATATCTATCCCTAAACTGAAAACCCACTCGATCACTGTCTTGACGGCAGGGATAAAGAATATGTACGGAACAGTCGTGGGTCTCTATAAGGCGGAGTGCCATTCGAGAGCGCCCAAGGAAGATGATTTCGCTAAAGTCATTACTAAGGTCTATTCCATCTCGCGCCCCGCCCTAACTATATTAGACGGCATAATAGCGATGGAAGGCGATGGTCCGAGCTCTGGTAATTTAAGGAAGATGGATATGATCATGGCGAGCCATGATGCCGTTTCTATCGATTCGTGTATCGCGAATTTGATAGGGCTCGAGCCCTCGGATATACGCGTGACGAAAGAGGCGTATGCGATGGGACTGGGTGAAGCGGATTTGACCCGGATAGAGATGGTCGGAGACGATCCCGACTCATTTATAGCAAACGACTTCAAGCTTCCGCAGACCACGGCTCTAAAATTAATTCCAAAGGCGATCGCGAACACCGTCGCTACATTCATTAAATTCAAGCCTTCCATCGACGGTTCGATATGCACACGATGCAACCTTTGCAAGACGACTTGTGTAGTGAACGCCATAGAGATAGAGAAAGATTTTTGTAAGATAGATTACTCAAGATGCTTGAGATGCATGTGTTGTCATGAGGTTTGTCCTTACAAAGCCATTAGTGTTAAGCGGAATATTTTAACTAAAATAGTCTGGGGATGACAAGATGCCGGTAGAGACGATAAAATGGGAAAATGGCAAAGTGAAATTGATAGACCAGACGATCTTGCCGCATAAATTTAAATATATAATCTGTAAAGATGCCAAGTCGTTATGGCACGCTATAAAAACGCTCAAGGTCAGGGGAGCACCTGCGATAGGAATCGCGGCCGCGTTCGGAGTCATTTTGGGCATCAAAGATTCTAAGGCGAAAAGATTTGATCTATTTTTTAAAGAATTAAGAAGGGTCACTAAATATCTCGCCTCAGCAAGGCCGACGGCGATAAATCTTTTTTGGGCGCTCGCGCGTATGGAGTGCGTTGCCAAGAATAGCAATAGAAATGAGATAAGCAAGATAAAGAAAATTCTTTTAAAAGAAGCTCTCAAGATATTGGATGAAGATAAGAAAAGCTGCCGCAGGATGGCTAAGTATGGTTCGGGTCTTGTTAAGGATGGAGATTCGATCTTAACGCATTGCAACGCCGGCGGACTGGCAACAGCCGATTATGGGACCGCCCTCGGCGTGCTGTTTGAGGCAAGGAAACAGGGTAAGTCGATGCACGTCTACGTTGATGAGACTAGACCCCTTCTTCAAGGGGCGCGGCTCACAGCGTGGGAATTGATTCATGAGGGCATTGACACAACCTTGATATGCGACAACATGGCGGCGAGTTTAATGGCCAAGGGAAAGATCGATAAGATATTCGTAGGCGCGGACAGGATAGCGCGTAACGGTGACGCGGCGAATAAGATAGGAACGTATAATCTAGCGATTTTAGCAAGGCATCACCACATACCCTTTTATGTCGTTGCGCCTTTATCGAGTTTCGATTTTAGAGTAAAGACCGGCGCCGATATTCCAATAGAGGAACGCGATGGCGATGAGGTCAGAAAGGTCCTGGGCAGGGTGATGATAGCGCCGCGTAATGTCAAAGTCTATAATCCGGCTTTCGATGTTACTCCGAATAAATATATAACGGCGATTGTTACGGAGAAAGGTATATTCAAAAGACCGTATTCTAACGCCCTTAGTGTCATTGCGAGGAGCCGTAGGCGACGAAGCAATCTCAAAAGAGAGATTGCTTCGGCACTTCGTGCCTCGCAATGACGGTGGATGCAATGAAAATAAAAGAGTTAGGCGAGATTGAATTAATTAAGCGCATTGCCAAAAGGGCGCGGTTAGACTCCTCTGTCATAAAAGGTATAGGTGATGACGCCGCAGTATTGAGATGGACGAATGGGAAGCGGCTTCTTTTCACCTGTGACATGCTCCTCGAGGACGTCCATTTTAAAATGGCTAAAGCGACGCCGTTTCAGATCGGATGGAAGGCCATTGCGCGAAATATGAGCGACATAGCGGCGATGGGAGGGATGCCGAAATATGCGGTGGTGTCTATAGGGATGAGCCCGGCATTGTCTACGCGTTTTCTGGACGAACTATATAGAGGCATACGTAAATTAGCGGATATGTTTAAAGTTAATATAGTCGGCGGCGACATGTCGAGATCAAAAAAATTGACTATAGATATTTCTATGATAGGAGAAGCGGAAAAGAGAGATCTGACTTTAAGGAGCGGGGCGATAGAAGGCGATGTGATTTTAGTTACGGGTTCGATAGGAGGGTCAATAAAAGGAAGGCACCTAAATTTCATTCCGAGATTGAGTGAGGCGCAAAGGCTGGTAAGAAATTTTAAGATAAATTCAATGATAGACATATCGGACGGACTCGTCCTGGATTTGTGGAGGATATTAAACGCAAGCTGTGTGGGAGGCCGCATATACGAAAACACGATACCGATTTCAAAGGACGCCTCTTCCGTCGAGAGCGCTATTTACGATGGCGAGGATTACGAACTTCTCTTCACGATGAGCGTAAATGCAGCGCGGAGATTTTTTAAGACAGCGTTGGAAAGGTTCGAGACGCCTGTAACATTGATAGGCGAAATCATGAATAGGCGATATGGTTATAAATTGATAAAAGGCGATGGCAAAGAGAAAATATTAGGACCGAGAGGATTTTTGCAGTTTTGATTTCAAATAGCGTTGAAGATACTGTTAGTATTGGCTCAAGAGTCGCAAAGCGGCTTAAGAGGGGCGATGTAGTGGCTCTTATCGGAGAACTTGGCTCAGGGAAGACCGTCTTCACTAAAGGCATAGCGAAGGGGTTAGGAGTTAAAGACAGCCGCTACGTCAATAGCCCCAGCTTCGTGATCATAAAGGAGTATAAAGGAAAAATTCCTTTGTATCATTTTGATTTATATCGGCTCGAAAAACCTCATCTCCTTGACTCCTTGAATTATGAAGAATATTTTTACGGTAACGGCGCAACCGTAATTGAGTGGGCGGATAAGATCCGCGAACTTCTTCCGAAGAGATATCTGGAGGTGAAGTTATCGGTGATAGGCGAAAATAAGAGGCGGATCAAATTAACTAGTCATTGCGAGGAAGGAGCGAAGCGACTGACGAAGCAATCTAAATCGAGATTGCTTCGCACTTCGTGCGCGCAATGAAGCAGATGAAACTGCTTGCAATAGATACCTCAACGGATTATCTGAGTATAGCCATCCTCGATGGCGAAGGAACGATCGAACGGGTTCACAGAAAAGCCGAGAGGAGCCATTCGAGTTTGTTGATACCTACGATAGATAGACTTCTTAAGAAGGCAAGGCTGAAACTGAAAGATATCGATGGATTTTGTATAAGCATAGGCCCGGGATCTTTTACCGGCCTTCGCATAGGCGTTGTTACGCTCAAGGGATTGGCCTACGCATTGAAAAAAAGAATAGTCGCGGTGCCGACGCTCGACGTAATCGCGCATAATATCAAAAATTTTAATGGGATCATTTGTCCTGTATTGGACGCTAAAAAGGGAAAAGTCTATGCCTGTCTATATCGGTCCGGCGATGAAGGCATAAAAAGGATATCGAAGTATTTACTGCTTCCGGTAAGCGAATTGTCGGAAAAGTTGAAAGGCATAAAAGAGAAGATCGTGCTTTTAGGCGATGCGGTGGGAGGGGACTGGCACCCGCGCGCTGAAATCTTAGGGCGGATAGGATTGGAATATTTCAAGAAGAGAAAGTTTACGGCACCTGAGGATTTAGAGCCGCTTTATTTATATTCGAGAGAGTGCGACGTGACTGGAAGATGAGATGAGCGAAATAAAAATTAAAACGAGGAACGGTGTTGAGAGGATTCGATACCGCCCCACATGGGCCGAGATAGACCTTTCGGCGATAGAATATAATTTTAAACAGGTTAAGCGGCTCATAGGAAAAGGTATTAATATAATGGCCGTTGTGAAGGCAAACGCCTACGGTCACGGCACAGTGGAGGTCTCGAAGGCTTTGGAAAACTCAGGCGTCGATTATTTAGGCGTCGCCGCGACGGATGAGGCGGTTAGATTGAGAACACACGGTATAAAGACGCCGATACTCATCCTCGGTTCTGTGTTGCCTCATGAAGTCAGGGTTGCTATTGAAAAAGACATAACACTTACCCTTTGCAGTGATGAACTTTTAGCGGCGATAATAAAAGAGGCCGGAACCCATCTACCCGAATCCCGAATCCCGAATCCCGGACCCCGAATAAAGGTTCACATCAAGATAGACACAGGAATGGGCCGCATCGGAGTATGGCACGAAGAGGCGCTTTCCTTTATAAAAAAGGTTGCGGAAGAGAAAAGTATAATCATGGAGGGCATCTACACTCACTTCTCGAGCGCTGGCAGGGATGATTTCTTCACAAAATATCAGATAGAATCTTTTGAAAAACTCATATCAGAGATCGAAAAGAATTGGATTAAGATACCCCTGAAGCATGCCGCTAATTCGATAGCCACCATAGATTTTAAAAGGTCGCATCTTAACTTGGTGAGGCCCGGCCTCATCATTTACGGAATGTATCCGAAATATACCTTCCCCAAATTGATTAAATTGAAACCGGCTCTTGCCTTAAAGACAAAGATTGTCTATATAAAAGAGACACCGCCCGGCCGCTCCATAAGTTATGGGAGGACATTCATCACGCAAAGACAAACCAAGATTGCGACGCTTCCAATCGGTTATGCGGATGGTTACGGCAGGAATCTATCCAACAAGGCATTTGCGCTTGTGAGGGGCCAAAAGGCGCCTGTAGTTGGCAAGGTTACCATGGACCAGACCATGCTTGACGTGGGCCATATAAGGGGCGTCAAGGTAGGCGATGAGGTTGTGCTGATTGGGAGGCAGGCAAGGGAAGAGATAAGAACAGAGAAATTGGCCAGGGTTGCCGGCACTATTCCCTATGATGTCGTCTGCGGCATCTCAAACCGTGTGCCGAGGATAT
>MHFL01000019.1:7268-10636 GCA_001804165.1 Omnitrophica bacterium RIFCSPLOWO2_01_FULL_45_10
ATATAATTTTAATCCTAATAGAATGAAAGGGAATAGGTTATGAGAAGCGATAGGATTAAGAAGGGTGTTGAGAGGGCAGGGGCGAGGAGTCTTCTTTATGCTACGGGGATATCGAAAGAGGACATGGCGAAGCCGTTTATAGCGGTTGCCTCATCGAGGACGGATGTCATACCGGGCCACATTCATATGGGACGCTTGGAGCGCTTCATCGAACGCGGCATCGCCTCAGGAGGCGGCGTTCCTTTCTTCTTCGGCATCCCTGGGATATGCGATGGAATAGCGATGGGCCATACCGGCATGAAATATTCGCTGGCCTCGCGGGAACTTATAGCGGATATGATTGAGACGATAATGAAGGCGCACTGCTTTGACGGGCTCGTCTGTCTTACTAATTGCGATAAGATTACTCCGGGGATGCTTATGGCGATGGGCCGATTGAATGTGCCCTCTATTGTTGTCACGGCAGGGCCGATGATGAGCGGGAATCTGAGGGGCAGGAGATTATCGCTCGTTAAAGATACGTTCGAGGCAGTGGGCAGGTTCAAAAAGGGCGATATTTCTCAGGAGGAGTTAACTGCGCTTGAGATGTGCGCTTGCCCTGGGCCCGGCGCGTGTCAGGGGTTGTATACCGCGAATTCTATGGCTTGTGTTACTGAAGGCTTGGGCTTAAGCGTGCCCGGATGCGCTACAAGTCTTGCGGTTTCCGCGAAGAAAGATAGACACTCTCAGGAAAGCGGGGAACGAATCGTCAATCTCGTCAGGAGAGGCGTCTTGCCGAGGGCTATCGCGAAAAAAGAAGCATTCGATAATGCCATCAAGATAGATATGGCATTAGGCGGCTCCACTAATACAGTTTTGCATCTCATCGCCATCGCGAAAGAGTTTGGTATTAATATTTCAGCCGATACATTCGATCAGATGTCGCGTCATACGCCGCACATAGCGAATATTTTGCCGGGCGGAGAGCATTTCATGGAAGACCTCGAATCTGCCGGAGGAATACCCGCTATAATGAAACGAATGAAGAATGTGCTAAATGACATCATGACCGTGAGCACGAAGACAATAAGCCAGATTGCGAACGATGCCGAAATTTTGGATGAGAATGTCATAAGGGATTTTAAACATGCATATCACAAGGAGGGCGGGATAGCTGTCCTAAAAGGCAATCTTGCGCCTGATGGAGCGGTTGTGAAGCAGACTGCCGTATCGGATTCAATGCTTAAATTTACAGGCAAGGCGCGCATCTTCGATTCTGAAGAAGCGTGCATGCAGGCGATTATGGCGGGCAAGATCAAAAAAGGAGATTGCATCGTTATCCGTTACGAAGGGCCGAAAGGCGGTCCCGGCATGAGAGAAATGTTGTCTCCTACGGCCGCAATAGTCGGGATGGGCCTGGCCAACGATGTCGCCTTGATTACCGACGGCCGCTTCTCTGGTGGAACTCAAGGGCCATGCATCGGCCACATCTCGCCTGAAGCTCAAATCGGTGGCGTGCTCGCCATTGTCCAGGATGGCGATGAGATCGTGATCGATATACCGGCGCGAAAATTGGAATTGAACGTCACTGACGATGAGATTCATAGCCGTTTATCAAAATGGAGAGCGCCTGAAGCTAAGGAGACCGAAGGATATTTGGCCCGCTACGCTAAGATGGTCTCGTCGGCGTCGGAAGGAGCGGTGTTGAGAGGGTTATGAAACTAACCGGAGCCGAGATACTGATAGAGTCGCTGAAGAAAGAAGGAGTCGAGGTCGTATTCGGCTACCCTGGGGGATCGGTTTTGCCTATATTCGACAAATTATACGACGCGCCTTTTAGGTTCATCTTAACTCGGCATGAGCAGGGCGCGGCGCATGCCGCTGATGGCTACGCGAGAGCTACAGGAAAAGTCGGGGTTTGTATCGCTACATCAGGACCGGGCGCTACCAATCTTGTTACTGGAATAGCGACCGCATATATGGATTCAGTTCCAATCGTCGCTATCACGGGTCAAGTCAAGACGTTTCTTATCGGCAATGACGCTTTTCAGGAGGCGGATATAACGGGAATTACACGGCCTATTACCAAACACAATTACTTGGTAGAGGATATAAGAGACCTCGCGAGGGTAATTAAAGAGGCCTTTCATATCGCGCGAACCGGCAGACCCGGCCCTGTGCTGATAGATATGCCGGTTGATATTCAACTTGAGGAGACAGAGTTCCATTATCCTGAAAAGGTGGAGATACGCGGATACAATCCTACGTATGAAGGCCATATAGGCCAGATAAAGCGCTCAGCAAAGGCGATATCCGAATCGAAGCGGCCGATCCTCTATGTCGGCGGCGGTGCCATCATATCAGAGGCGTCCGAAGAGGTAAAAGAACTCGCGATTAAAAACGAGATACCTGTCACGATGACACTTTTGGGCCTCGGCACGTTCCCTCAGGACCATAATTTGGCTTTAGGCATGCTCGGCATGCACGGGACTGCCTACGCGAATCACGCCATAATGGAATCAGACCTCATCATAGCGGTAGGCGCAAGATTCGACGATAGAGTAACAGGAAAACTCGAGGCCTTTGCCCCACATGCCAAGGTCATACATATAGACATTGACCCCGCGAGTGTGTCGAAGAACGTTGAAGTCGATATCCCGATAGTCGGTGACGCGAAAACCGTCTTGAAACAACTGAATAAATTCGTGAAGAGGCCCGATACGGAAAGATGGTTAAAACAGATAGATGAATGGAAGAAGGCATATCCTCTTAAATACGCGGACGACGGCAAGTTGTATCCTCAATATGTTGTTGAGGAGATATACAACGCCACGAAAGGCGAAGCCATAATCTCGACTGAGGTAGGCCAGAATCAGATGTGGGCCGCGCAATTTTACAAATTTAAAAAACCTCGGACAATAATCTCAAGCGGCGGTCTCGGCACAATGGGTTACGGTTTTCCGGCCGCGATCGGCGCAAAAGTAGGTCGGCCAAAGGACGTGGTCTTTGACATCGCAGGCGACGGCTCTATCCAGATGAATATTCAGGAATTGGCGACAGCGGTTATAAATAAAATCCCTGTTAAAGTCGCGATATTGAACAACTGCTATTTGGGAATGGTGAGGCAGTGGCAGGAGTTATTCTATAACAAGCGTTATTCCTTTACGTCTTTGGGCGGGACGTGTCCTGACTTTGTGAAGTTGGCGGAGAGTTATGGCGCCGTAGGTATAAGGGTGACTAAAAAAGAAGATGTGAGGCCAGCCATTGAGAGGGCGCTGGCGATAGACAACGTCGTCTTTCTCGATTTTCATGTAGAGCGCGAGGAAAACGTCTTCCCGATGGTGCCTGCAGGTGAGGCGATCAATCGGATGATCGGGGGTATGGCGTGA
>MHFL01000019.1:10645-21938 GCA_001804165.1 Omnitrophica bacterium RIFCSPLOWO2_01_FULL_45_10
AGCATACAATATCAGTATTAGTCGAGAATAAATTCGGAGTCCTTGCGCGCATATCGGGGCTCTTCAGCGCGAGAGGGTTCAATATAAGTTCTTTGGCTGTCGGAGAGACCGAAGACCCAACCGTATCGAGGATGACGATAGGCGTGGAAGGCGACGAGAGGACATTAGAGCAGATAAAGAAACAGTTGAATAAATTGATAGATACGATAAAGGTCGTCGATTTCAAAGAAGGAGAATTTATAGACAGGGAGCTGATCCTGGTAAAAGTGAATGTTACGCCAAAAACAAGAAAAGAACTCTTGGAGGCCATCGATGCGTCCGGCGCGAAGATCGTAAACGCAGGCTCGAAATCCATTAGCGTAGAGGCCGCAGGCGATCAGAATAAAATAAGGGCGCTATTGGAACTTTTACGGCCCTTTGGCGTGCTCGAAGTTGTAAGGACGGGCAGGATCGCGATGGGAATCGGTGACCGGGGCCTGAAGCCGGAGGGCAAACCGGAGGTGAATGAATAGGGGGAGAAATGGCAAAGATCTATTATGATAAGGACGCGGATTTAAATATTTTGAAAAGTAAAAAAATAGCGGTGATAGGCTACGGGATCCAAGGGCGCGGCCAGAGCCTTAATCTTAAAGATTCGGGGCTTGACATTATTGTGAGCGAGCTTCCAGGCACGAAGAACTTCGAACAGGCAAAGAAAGACGGATTCAATCCAGTTTCGGCGAAAGAAGCATCCGCCGCGGCGGATATTATTCAGATATTGACAGAGGACCATGTCCAGGCGAAGGTATATAAGACCGAAATCGCCGATAATATGAAGAAGGGGAAGGCCCTTCTATTCTCGCATGGGTTCAATATCCGATTTAAGCAGATAAAACCGTCGAAGAAGATTGACGTATTTATGGTGGCGCCGAAAGGGCCGGGCGCACTTGTGAGACGGATGTATGAGGAAGGCAAGGGTGTTCCTTGTCTTGTAGCAATCTATCAGGATGCGACTGGCAACGCCCTGAAGCTGGCGCTTGCCTACGCCAAAGGGATCGGAGGGACGAGGGCCGGTGTCATCGAGACAACTTTTGACGAAGAGACGGAAACGGATCTCTTCGGCGAACAGGCGGTCCTCTGCGGCGGAGTTTCCGAAATGATAAAAGCCGGGTTTGACACGCTTGTTGGCGCGGGATACCAGCCGGAGATAGCGTATTTTGAGGTCCTGCATGAACTGAAACTGATTACGGACCTTATCCAGCAATACGGAATAAGCGGCATGAGATGCAGGGTTTCGAACACGGCATGCTACGGCGACATAACGCGCGGCAAGAAGATTATAACAGACAGGACGCGCAAGGTGATGCAGAAGATGCTGAAGGAGATAAAGAGCGGCAAGTTCGCGAGAGAATGGATCAGAGAGAACGAGCAGGGCAGGCCCAATTATAAGGCCATATTGGAAAAAGAGTGCGCTCATCAGATAGAAAAAGTGGGTGAGGATTTGAGGAAGATGATGCCGTGGATGGAAACAAAATAAATTTTTCAACTCAATAGGGCAGATTGACCGGCAGGAGCCCTTTCGGAGGATTTTGCCATCAAGGATTATTAATATAGTAGTAGGGCACACTTCAGTGTGCCCTATGGCAATAACAACGGTAATATATCAAAGTGGTTGTGCGGCCTTGGCAAAATCTATCGTCTTAAGGGCATCCTGCCGGTATCTGCCCTTCTAAAGGAATGAAAAATTTATTTTTATAAAGTAGACATATGGAAAAAATAATAATTTTTGACACAACATTACGCGACGGAGAACAATCCCCTGGGGCGAGTCTAAATGGGAATGAGAAACTGGAGATCGCAAGACAACTCGCTGTCTTGGGAGTCGATGTGATTGAGGCGGGTTTTCCTGTCTCGAGCCAGGGCGACTTTGAAGCTGTCAAGATGGTGGCCAAGAATATCAGAGGCCCTGTAATATGCGGCCTCGCAAGGTCGTTAAAAAAAGATATAGATGCCGCCTATAATTCGGTTAAACACGCCCATCGGCCGCGCATACACGTCTTCTTGGCAACGTCCAAGATTCATATGAAGTATAAATTGAAGAAGGCGGAAGACGAGATATTGCGGCTCGCGGTTTGGGCGGTCAAATATGCCAGGAGAAAATGCGGCGACATAGAATTTTCGCCTGAAGACGCCTCCCGCACAGAAAAAGAATTTCTGTATAAGGTCATAGAGGCAGTAATTGAAGCCGGCGCAACGACGGTGAACATCCCTGATACCGTAGGATATGCGACGCCGTTCGAATTCGGAGAGTTGATAAAAGGAATAAAAGAGTTTGTGCCGAACATAGAGAAATGCGTTATAAGCGTCCATTGCCACAACGATTTAGGGCTCGCTGTGTCAAATTCCCTTTCCGCGGTTCTAAATGGCGCGCGGCAGGTAGAGTGCACGATAAACGGGCTCGGAGAGCGGGCAGGAAACGCGTCTTTGGAGGAGATTGTGATGGCCCTCAGGACGAGAAAAGATATCTTCTCCGGGGTTCGTGCGGGAGTCAACACGAAGGAACTTTGCAAGACGAGCCGCCTCGTTTCAAAACTTACGGGACTCAATGTTCAGGCGAATAAGGCGATAGTCGGCTCCAATGCGTTCGCCCACGAATCAGGAATCCATCAGGACGGCGTCTTAAAAGAGAGGATCACCTACGAGATAATGAGACCTGAGGATGTTGGATTCGGAGAGACCCGCCTTGTCTTGGGCAAACATTCGGGTCGGCACGCCTTTAAGGAGAGATTAAAAAAATTGGGATTTGCGATCAAGGAAGACGAGATAGACAAGGCATTCAGCCGATTCAAGAAACTAGCCGACAAAAAGAAAGAAATTTTTGATGAGGACCTCGAAACGATTATAGATGAAGAACTGACGATGGTTCCGGAGAAATATCGGCTTTTTCATTTTTATATCGCCTCAGGCGATCAGGTCAAGCCGGCGGCGAATATAAAACTCAAAGTAGATAACAAGATTTTAGAGTCTCGCTCGAACGGCGATGGCCCTGTTGATGCCTGTTATAAAGCGATCGATAAAATAACTGGAGCGAGAGGAAGACTCATGGATTATCAGATAAGGTCCGTTACTTCCGGCAAGGACGCGCTCGGCGAGGTCTCCATAAAGGTCGCTTCTAAAGGCAAATGTGTCTCGGGCCGCGGGGCCTCTACAGACATAATCGAGGCAAGCATAAAAGCATATTTGAACGCGATGAATCGGCTGTCCTATGCCGCTAAGCACCTGAATGGGCTATGAATATATACGGCATAGCGGGACATCCTATTGCACATTCGCTTTCGCCAGCGATGCAGAACGCCGCGTTCAAGGCGCTCAGGCTAGAAGCGGAGTACCAAATATATGACGTCTCGCCCGCCGATTTGGAATATTTTCTAACGGCAATAGTTCAAAGAGGGATATCCGGCCTTAATGTCACTATCCCGCATAAGATAAAAGCAAAAGAGTTTATCGAGCGTACCGGCTCACTCGATGAGACCGCTAAGCGGCTCGGCGCCATCAATACAATAAAAGCCGAAGGCGGAAGATTATTCGGTTACAACACTGATGGCCCGGGCTTTTATAGGTCGTTGATTGAGGATTTGAAATTCGAACCCGAAGGCCGGACTATATTCGTATTGGGGGCCGGCGGAGCGGCGCGGGCAATCATCATGTATTTAGGGAACGGGCCAAAGAAGTTATTTGTCGCGGATATATATTATGAAAAGTCCAAAGACCTGGAGAGCCATTACGGAAAGTATTATGAAAAGAAACGACTCGAAATAGTTAAAATGGAGGATATTAAGAATTCTTTAGACAGAAGCGACCTCCTTATAAATGCTACCCCTGTAGGGATGAAAGATGAAGATAACTTAAGCATTGATGTAAAGATGCTGCATTCGGGAATGCGCGTTTACGATCTTGTTTACAACCGTCCTCAAACGAGACTTGTAAGAGAAGCGAACAAAATGAAACTCAACGCTGCCACGGGCCTTGGGATGCTTCTATACCAGGGAGCCTTGAGTTTTGAGATCTGGACTGGGCTGAAGGCGCCGATAGCGGTCATGAGAAAAGCGCTTCGGGAGGCGTTGATTAAAAAATAATATGATGGAGAAATTAATAGTCTTTGTCTTCGGGTCGATAGTCGGAAGCTTCTTGAATGTATGTATTTATAGACTGCCGAAGAACGAATCGGTTGTAATTCCTGCTTCGCATTGCCCGAATTGCAAAAGGCCGATTCCTTGGCATGACAATATTCCCATTTTAAGTTATATTATTTTAAGGGCGAAATGCAGATTCTGCGGCTCAAAGATACGTTTCAGGTATTTTATCGTTGAGGTTTTGACGGCGATTCTCTTAACCGTTCTTTTCGCGGCATTCAGAGGAACGCCAGAGAAATTTTTTGCTTATTCCGTTCTTACATGCGGCCTCATTGTCGCGACATTTGTCGATTTTGAGGTTCAGGAGATACCGGATCAGATTACGCTGGGAGGCATTTTAATAGGGCTGGTCCTCTCCTTCATCTTTCCATCGATTTTCGGACGGGAAGCAGCAAGATGGCATGGGCTCATCTATTCCGCGATAGGCGCTGTTGTAGGGGGTTTAAGCATATATATAATTGGTTTTTTTGGCGAACTCGCCTTCAAGAGGGAAGCGATGGGCGGCGGCGATGTCAAGTTGATGGCTGCGATAGGCGCATTTTTGGGATGGAAGTTGGTTATCATGACCTTTTTTATAGCGCCTGTATTCGGTTCCATGGTCGGGCTCTTTCTAAAGATGAAGGAAGGCAGGGAAATAATACCTTATGGGCCATATCTTTCATTAGGGGCATTGATATCGATATTTTGGGGAGAGAAGATTTTACAGGTCTTATTTAATGGCATATTCTAAATAGGAGGTTGTTATGCTGCGGTACTTGACGAGCGGGGAATCTCACGGAAAATGCATGCTAACCATTGTCGACGGCATGCCGGCGGGTTTGGTTATCGATCGAGCGAAAATCGATGCCGAACTTTCGCGACGGATGCAGGGGTATGGCCGAGGCAAGAGGATGAAATTGGAGGCGGATAAAGTTGATATCCTCTCCGGTTTAAGAAAATCTAAAACTATAGGCAGTCCCATCGCGATCATGGTTAAAAATATCGATCACTCTATAGACAGATTGCCCGCAGTGCTCGAGCCGAGGCCGGGGCATGCGGATTTAACAGGCATATTAAAGCATGATCTTAAGGATGTCAGGGATGTCTTAGAGCGCGCGAGCGCGAGGGATACAGTTGCTCGGGTCGCCGCAGGCGCCTTAGCTAAAATCTTGTTAGGGGAGTTCGGAATAAAAATTATAAGCCACGTTACCACGATAGGGACGGTAGAAGCCGAAACGAAGGGAGTGGAATTCAGCCAGATTGCCATGAAGGCGGAAAAGTCTCCCGTTAGATGCGCGGATTTAGCCGCGGCGGCTCTCATGATAAAAGAGATAGACAAAGCGCGCTCCGAAGGAGATACTTTAGGCGGCATTTTCAAGGTATTGATTAAAGGGGTCCCGCCTGGGCTCGGCAGTTACGCGCAATGGGACAGAAGGATAGACGGGATATTGGCAAAGGCGATCATGTCGATTCAAGCGATTAAGGGCGTGAGTTTCGGCATGGGCTTCGATGTGGGCAGCGGAAGAGGTTCCGCTGTGCATGATGAGATATTTTACGAAAGGACAAAAGGATTTTTCAGGAAGACAAATAACGCGGGCGGCATCGAGGGCGGGATGACCAACGGCGAAGAGATCGTGATACAGGCGGTGATGAAGCCGATATCGACGTTAAAGAAACCGCTTTCGACAATCGGCATCAGGACGAAAAAACGGATTCTCGCTTCAGTTGAACGGTCCGATGTTTGCGCGGTTCCTGCAGCGGCCGTTATAGGCGAGGCCGTAAGCGCGATAGAGATAGCGAACGCGATGCTTGAGAAATTCGGCGGAGATTCTATCCTGGAGATGCGTAGGAATTATAAGGGATATATCGAGCAGGTGAGAAAATTTTGAAGAATATAATTCTCGTCGGTTTTATGGGGACGGGGAAGACGACGATCGCTACGGCCGTGGCGCACAGGTTGAAGATGCGCTACATTTCGACAGATGATCTAATAGAAAAGAAAGAGAAGCGCACCATAAATGAGATATTCTCGAAAAGCGGCGAGGATTATTTTAGAGACGCGGAAAGCGCCGTTATAAAAGAAGCGCTAGGATTGGAAGGCATGGTGATAGACGCGGGCGGCGGCGCCGTCATGCGAGAAGAGAATATAGCGGATTTTAAATCTAACGGCATCGTGATATGCCTTACTGCCGAGCCGAATGTTATAATGGAGCGGACGAAGAAATATAAACACAGGCCGCTCCTTAACGTGGAAGATCCGAAGAGAAAGATACGGGAACTGTTGGCAAAGCGCGCGCCATTTTACGCGAAGGCGGATCATTGTATTGATACAGGCAAATTGACCGTAAGGCAGGTTGTAGAGAAAATTATTGAGATTCTCAATGAAAAAAAGGAGCCGGCCGAGAAATGACCCGTAAGGCGAGGATATGGATAGGCGTCACGATATTAATTATAATCGCGTTTAATTATTGCGTGATCGGCATACCCCTGATGAAAAAGTCGGCATCGATAAAGGATAAGTATAAGTCGATCCTTGTTAAACAGGCCAAGTCAGGCGATATATTTAAGAGCGCCGAAGACGAATACCTCCTTGAAATATTCAGAAAAGAAAAGGCCGCGATCGATAAGAAGATTCTCATTTTAAACTGCGTCGGCGCGAGCATGGTAATAATTTTGTCGAGTTGGATTATCTTTGGGCTTGTGGCAAGCAAAAAAAAGGCATGAGATGATTCGAAAAATTACGATTGATGACGCGGAGTATCCGAATAACCTGAAGAATATATACGATCCGCCGAAGGCGCTTTATGTCAATGGCGCGCTCTTAGAGCGAGATGAATTCGCGGTCGCTGTCGTCGGCTCAAGGCGCGCGTCTCAATACGGCCTAGAGACGAGTGAGAGACTGGCGTTTGAACTCAGCCTTCGAGGCGTAACCGTCGTGAGCGGGATGGCAAGAGGCATCGATTCAGCGGCTCATAGAGGCGCGATTAAAGCGAAGGGCAGGACCCTCGCGGTCCTAGGGAGCGGCCACGGCCATATATATCCACCGGAAAACGCTAAATTATACGAAGAGGTTTCTAAAAACGGCGCC
This sequence comes from Omnitrophica bacterium RIFCSPLOWO2_01_FULL_45_10, assembly GCA_001804165.1. GTDB lineage: Bacteria > Omnitrophota > Gorgyraeia > 2-01-FULL-45-10 > 2-01-FULL-45-10 > 2-01-FULL-45-10-A. The sequence continues at coordinate 17,885 of MHFL01000019.1, forward strand.
GTCCTGACCGAATACAAGAACGATGTCGCGCCGCTGTCCATGAACTTCCCGATGCGCAACAGGATAATAAGCGGTATGGCGTTAGGGGTCGTCGTTGTGGAAGCCGCGAGGAATTCGGGCGCGCTCATAACGGCCAACCTTGCCGCTGAACAGGGGCGGGAAATCTTCGCGGTTCCGGGAAAGATATCTTCCGGGACAAGTTCAGGGACGAATGAGCTGATAAGAGACGGCGCGAAGTTAGTTCAGACAGTGGATGATATATTGGAAGAATTGTCGCAATTTGAAATCAAGGGCCTCTCCGAAGAAAAGAAGAAGGTCTATGATGAAAAGATAGCGAAAAAGACGAGGGCCTATATATATAATTCTCTTACCGATGACGAAAGAAAGATATATAAGATGTTGTCGGATGAACCGATGATTATAGATGATATATTGAATGAGTCGAAGTTTGATTTTACGACCGCCGCCAAGGTCCTCTTGGGCCTGGAATTGAAAAGCCTGATTAAAGAACTACCGGGCAAACAATTTGTGCGGAAGGCGAGTTAATTTATGGTATGGAATTTCAAAAACTAATTCCAACCACTGAAAATCGCTAAAAAGTTATCGCGAAGCGATTTTCTTGAGCGTGCAAGGAAAGGAATAAATGGCAAAGAATCTGGTAATAGTCGAATCACCCGCGAAGGCGAATACGATAAACAAGTTCCTGGGGAAAGATTTTGTCGTAGAATCAAGCATGGGCCATCTGATAGATTTGCCGAAGAAGAAATTGGGCGTAGACGTGGAGAATGACTTTAAGCCGGAGTACGTCGTGATGCCCGAAAGGAAGAAGAATCTGGCTGCCTTGAAAAAAGAGGCTAAAGACAAGGATTGCATATATCTGGCCGCCGACCCTGACAGGGAGGGTGAGGCGATATGCTGGCACATAAAGAATGAGTTATGCGACGGGAAGAAAAAATGTTACAGGGTAGCGTTCGATGAGATTACCAAAGACGCGGTCCTTAACGCTTTTAAACACCCTCGAGATATTAACATTAATCTCGTGAACGCGCAGCAGGCGCGAAGGATACTCGATAGAATTGTCGGATACACATTGAGTCCGCTTCTCTGGAAGAAGGTCTCGCGGGGATTAAGCGCGGGCCGCGTGCAATCAGTCACTGTCCGGCTCATCGTGGAAAGAGAGAAAGAGATAAAGAGATTTAAGGCTCAGGAATACTGGGAAATCGAGGCCGAACTTAAAAAAAAGTCGGACTCGCCCGCGGATAAGTTCAAGGCGAGGCTGGAAAAACATAGAGATAAAAAGGCCGAGATAAAAAATAAAGAGGAGGCCGACGGAATAGTCGAACAATTGAAAAAAGAGCCCTTCGTTGTCGCGGATATCAAAGAGAGCAAAAAAAAGAAGAATCCGTTTCCGCCTTTCACAACGAGTAAGTTACAACAAGACTCGTTTAACAAACTCAGGTTTTCAAGCGCCAGGACGATGCAGATCGCTCAGACCCTTTACGAGGGCGTCGAGATAGGGGAAGAGGAGAGGGTCGGCCTCATAACATACATGCGGACGGATTCTGTCAGGGTCTCTAAAGACGCCGTTCAGTCGGCCCGAGAGTATATACTTAAGAGGTTCGGCAAGCGCTATTATCCCGAAACACCGAATGTCTATAAATCGAGAAAGTTGGCCCAGGAAGCGCATGAGGCGATCAGGCCGACCTTGCCGTTGAGAGAACCGGATACCGTGAAAAATCATCTCACACCCGACCAATTCAAACTCTATTCTCTCATCTGGAACCGATTTTTGGCGAGCCAGATGAGTTCCGCCTTATATTCCCAGACCACAGTGGATATAAAAGCGGGAGAATTTCTATTCAAGGCAAGCGCGACCATGGTCCTTTTTGACGGCTTCACTGTAATCTATGAATTGGAAGAAGCGAAAGAGAAGGACAGGATAAATTTGCCCCACCTTTCGGCGGGAGAGCAATTGGATCTCCTGGATCTTCTCCCGAGCCAGCATTTCACAAAGCCGCCTCCCAGATATTCCGACGCATCCCTCGTTAAGGCGCTTGAAGAGTTGGGCATAGGCAGGCCCTCGACCTATGCTCCGATAATTCAGACCATAACGACGAGGGATTATGTGAGAAGGATATCCGGCTATTTTCATCCTACGGAATTGGGCATGATAGTGACGGAACTTCTGATGAAGCATTTTCCCAAAATTCTCGATGTTAAATTCACCGCCGAGATGGAAGACGAACTCGACGGCATCGAAGAGGGCGAGACCGATTGGCTCGTGGTGATGAAGAGTTTCTATTCGCCGTTTATGCATTCGGTTGAAGAGGCGAAGCTCAACATGAAAGACGTAAAAAAGGAAGTCGTGCCGAGCGGAGAGACATGTGAACTTTGCGGAAAGCCGATGGTCATAAAATGGGGCAGGCGCGGAAAATTCTTAAGTTGTTCGGACTATCCAAGGTGTAAAGCGGCCAAGTCCATAACGACAGGCGTGAAATGCCCAAACGAATGCGGAGGTGAACTCGTGGAACGCCGCTCAAGACTTGGGCTCTTTTACGGCTGCACGACCTATCCCAGATGCAAATACACTTCAAGAAAACTTCCGGAAAAGGTTGAAGATTAAGAGGCAATGCAAAGGTTCGTCGACAAATTCATAACTTATTTAAGGGTTGAGAAGAACTCATCGCTCCACACCATTTCGAATTACACGAGAGACCTGAAGTCCTTCTACACCTTTTTGGGACCCGATATCGACATAAAAAAGGTGGACAGGCTCGCCCTGAGGAGATACATGGCCGAACTTCGAGGACGGAATTATGCCAAAAGGACCATAGCAAGGCACCTGGCGTCTTTACGCAGTTTCTTCAGATTCTTATATAGGGAAGGACATGTCGAGGTAAATCCCGCGACCGCCATACCCACACCGAAACTTGATAGAATTCTGCCGAAATTTCTGGATGTGGAAAAAGTCGTTAAATTGCTCCAATCTCCCGATGAAGCAACCACAAACGGTTTAAGGGATAGGGCCATTATGGAGACGCTCTATTCCACAGGAATAAGGGTGAGCGAACTCGTCGGTCTCGATCTGGACGATATCGATTTCATCTCCGGCGTCATCAAGGTGTTCGGGAAGGGCTCAAAAGAGAGGCTCGTTCCTGTTGGAGAGCCGGCATTGGCCGCCATCAGGAGATACGATGCTCAAAAGGGCCCCCTGGTAAAAGAGAAAAAGGCGGTCTTCTTGAATAAATCAGGCGCCCGGCTAACGGATAGAAGCGTAAGGCGCGTAATGGATAAGTACATCCGAAAATGCAGCATACAGGAGAAACTATCGCCTCACTCATTGAGGCACTCGTTCGCGACGCACCTTCTCGATAGAGGAGCCGACCTGAGAAGCGTTCAGGAGCTCCTGGGCCACATGAACCTTTCCACAACTCAAATATATACGCACGTTACAATGGAGCATCTGAAATCCGTCTACGACAAGGCCCATCCCCGCGCCTAATTTAATTAAAATATGCTATACGACATAGGGTTTTTGATATTTTCGATATTTTATCTGCCGACGTTGCTCTTCAAGGGCAAACTGCATATGGATTTTTTGGAGCGGTTCGGGTTATATAGCAAAACCAAACGCGAGTTATTATCATCTGATGGAGAGAAGATTTGGATCCAGGCGGTTAGCGTAGGTGAAGTCGCGCTATGCAGGGGACTCATAAAACGACTGAAAGAGAGATTACCCGATACTATAATTGTCATTTCAACTATAACGAAGACCGGGAACAATCTTGCTAAAAAGCTCTTTATTGATGACGCGGCGATAATTTATTTTCCGTTAGATTTTTCATTTGTCGTTAAAAGGGTCGTTCGGGCGATACGGCCAAAGTGCTACATAATGGTGGAGACCGAAATCTGGCCGAACCTTCTAAAAGAGATTGAGTCAGCGCGCATCCCGTCTATATTGATAAATGGCAGGATATCTGATAGATCTTTCGGAAAATATAAATTGGCAACCTTCTTTTTAAAGAAGATTTTGGAGAAAGTAACTCTATTATGC
>MHFL01000020.1:0-4062 GCA_001804165.1 Omnitrophica bacterium RIFCSPLOWO2_01_FULL_45_10
CGCTGTGGCGTCGTGCTCCACCAGCGTCGGCACGCCGAAGTCCCTTTCTAAACGTTCCTGCAGCGCTGAATAACTGAATATGCCGCCTTTTTCTACGGCATATCTCACGGTTCCTCTATATCTATCCAGGACGCCCCAGATTCCTATGCCTATTCCTTTTACCTTATCTTTTGGCACCTTTGAGTTGGAGTAAATCTCATTAATTACTCTTATGACCTTGTCAATGAAATTTGCCTGGGGCTCCTCTTCTTTCTTAACCTTGCTTTTTGAAATTGTCTTTCCAAAAGTATCTATCATTACGCCGATTATGTTCGCGTCCTCTGTTATATGAGGAGAGCCAAGGTCCACGCCTATGGCATAACCATACTTTGGATTAAGCTGCAAAAGTTCGGGCCTTCGTCCTCCTGATGAAATATCGAGGCCCTTCTCCAGCACCAAACCTTTGTTGATGTAATCATCGATGTAATTCGAAATAGTGACTATATTGAGGTGCGTAATCCTGGATATTTCCGCCCTCGATACTTCCCGCGATTTTCTTATTATATCAAGTATGGCTAAATTCCGCCTCTCTTTTTCGGTAAAATGACCGCTCTGCAAAATGCTCTCTCGCACAGCCATAGGCCACCCCTTTTGTTCTTACATCTTCTATACACTAAACAATGCGATGTGATGCTGCTACCAGCTCGATTCGATATAGAGGACGCCAAATGCGGCGGCCCCCTTGAACCCTCCTTTCATAAGCGCCCAATTAGAAAGGTATCTTATCTTTGCCCATGTGGAAAACTTGCTCTTGGGTGTCAACTTCCGCATTGGATTAAAATATCTGTATAGAAAGAATAGAAAAAGCGCCGGCCAGATCGGCAGCCACAGAGTAATATTTCCCGTGAGAAGAGTCTGTATAAAGTTTATCGCTGCCGCCAGGCCGAAGAGATGCAGAAAATGGAAATCACCGATATAAATGATGCCCTTGCCCGGGAATGGAATGACAAATGTTACATAGTTCGGAGTGTACTGAAACTGAATTTCCAAGACATTGCGGGCGTGCTTCTTTACCGCGAGAGGATGTCCGAACCCGTAACCGAATAACTGCTTGCAATATGCCGCGAGGGTTACCCTGTGCATATGGTCCACAATCGCCTGCGGTTTAAAGTAGAGTTTGAAGCCTGCCTTAAGTATGCGCAGAGAAAAGTCCACATCCTCGCTCGTTATCTCATGCCAGAATTCCCGCCCGACGGCGTCAGCCGCCTTTTTACTGACCGCGGCGTTCGCCGTAGCGAAGAATGGGCTGTGGATGTTGCCGTTGACCTCATGGGGTAGGCCCTTCATGATCGGCGGATAATACCCCTCCTCTTTCAGCAGGCATCGCCCTGATACCATTAAAAAATGAGTCTGCTCACAATATGATTCAACATCGTTATCGGGGTCTGCCTTGAGCGTGTGTATCTCGCCCCCGACCATCCCTATTTCAGGATCTTTAAAGAAGGGTTCCAGAATAACCTTCGCCCAATCCTTTCTCGGCGCGCAATCTCCGTCGGTAAACAGGATGTAGCCCCCCTTCGCCATCTTGAGCGCGGCATTTCTTGCCTCGCCCGGCGATTTGGAATTCGGCACTATCACGACTTTTATAAGTTCGAATTTCTTTTGCCACGCCCTTAAGATATCGATCGTCTTATCGGTTGAGCCGCCGTCGCCGAATATTATCTCCATCCTTTCTTTAGGATAATCTATCTCTAATAAAAATTTTAGGTTCGTCTCTATCGTTCTCTCAACATTTTTTATAGGATTTATAATAGATATGAATGGCAAATCAGTCATTACTGTGTTACTCCTTTCTCTATCCCATCTTGGCTTCGACTTTATGAGTTCTTTTATCTTTGAACGGCGGAACGATATTACCGTCGATTCTTTTCCCGTCAACGACTAGGTCCTTAACACCTTTTGAAACTCTTTTTGGATTTTTAACCTCTATGTCATAGATAGCGTCTCTGAATACCCTTCTTATTTTAAAGTTTTTCCAGTGAGCGGGCACACAAGGATCAACGACAAGACCCTCGTAATCCGCTCTCACGCCAAGCAGATACTGTGTTATAGCCACGAGGTTCCATGCGGCGCTGCCGGTGAGCCAGGAATTCCTTCCTCTACCGAATGCCGGATGAGCGGAGCCCGCGATATACTGGGAATATACATACGGCTCTGTTTGATGGATGTCGGCGATTTCGTTCCTGAAGGCAGGCGCTATCTTCCTGTAATAATCGAACGCCTGAGCGCCTCTGCCTAAGATTGCTTCAGCGATCATTGCCCATGGATTGGCATGACAGAATATCCCGCCATTCTCTTTTAGGCCTGGAGCAAACGTCCCCACGGCGCCTATCTTCGGATCGTAGGTAGTATAAGGGGGCGTTATCAACATCACGCCATGCCTTGAGGCCAAATGCCTCTTCACCATATCCATGCACCTGACCGACCGTTTATCATCGGAAATTCCGCTTATCACGGCCCAGGCTTGGGTAAGTAAGTCTATCTTGCCTTCGTTATTTTTTGATGAGCCCACAGGATTGCCGTCATCATCAAATGCCCTTATGTACCAATCGCCGTCCCACGCTAAAGAGTTGATCCTGTCTTTCATGTCGCTTGCTAATTTCGTGTATCGCTTCGCGTCGTCGTTTTTTGATAAAGTTTTAGATAATTTCACGACCTCTCTTGCCGCCCACACTAAAAATTGACCTACCCAGACGGACTCCGCCGCTTTATTCTTTCCCATCAAATTCAGACAATCGTTCCAGTCAGCGAAACCGATCAGCGGCAGCCCATGAGGTCCGAGCGAACCTGCTACATAATCTATGGCCCTTTTAAGATGTTCGAATACCTCTTCTTCATGGGGGGAATCCGTAAAAGGCGCTGTCTCGCGCAGGAAATCGACGTTTCCCGTCTCTTTGATATAACCCGATACCGACAGGATGAGCCATAATGGGTCGTCTGAATAACCGCCCTTCTCGCCCTTCTTTGTAAGCGGGAAGAACTGGTGATGGCTGGAGCCGTTCTCGAACTGATTGGCGAGCAATTCTTTTATCCGCGCCTTCACCTTATCGGGTATGGCGTGGACAACGCCCAGTGTATCCTGATTTGAATCCCGAAAACCCATGCCGCGGCCTATCCCCGATTCATAGTAAGACGCTGAACGCGACCAGTTAAAAGTGGTCCTGCATTGATACTGGTTCCACGTATTCACCATAAGGTTCACATTTTCATCGGGGGTTTTGGCCGCATAATTCTCAAAATACTTCGTCCAGTATTCCCTAAGGGCCGCGAATTCGTTTTCGGCATTCTTGATATCTTTATACTTACCTATGAATTTATCCGCTTCTTTTTTATCATCGCTGGTGCCGAGGATAAATACGAATTGTTTGCCCTCAGCCGGTTTTAAAGTTATCCTGTTGCAAAGCGAAGCGATTGGGTTGCCTCCCGAATTGATTGAATTGAAAGATTTCCCCCTGGAAACCGCGAGCGGATTCGCCTCTGAATTATAAGGGCCTATAAAAGTTTCCCTGTCGCAATCAAAGCCTTTTATTTTTTCGCTGGAGGCGAAATAGGCGAAATCGTTCCGGCCGACATTAGGAAAATATCCGGTGAGATGATATACCGCGTCTTTTTCATTTACCGCTTTTGATATATTAAGCGTATATTGAAAATCGGTCATGTCCATTATCGCGTGCCATAAACAAAATTCTACGTATGTGAATATAGCAAGGCTTCTTTTCTTCTTGGAATTATTTTTTATGCTGAACAGCCAGACTTCGAGGTTCTCTTTAAGCGGCACAAAGTACGTCGTCTCGGCAACAATGTTGTCATATTCACTTTTTATGGTAGTATAACTCATCCCATGCCTGCATTCATACCCTTGACCCCTGACCCTTGACCCTTGACCCTTTTTTTCAGCCAAAGGTTTTAACACCGGCTGCCACGTCGCTGACCAGAACTCATCCTTAGAATCGTCCCTTATGTATATATATCTCCCCGGCCTATCGGCGGGCACATTATTATATCTGAACCTTGTAATCCTTT
>MHFL01000020.1:4090-13697 GCA_001804165.1 Omnitrophica bacterium RIFCSPLOWO2_01_FULL_45_10
TCATCGCAGCCCATATAGTTTATCCAGGGGGTGGGGGTATCGGGTCGGGTGATTACGTACTCTCGCTTGTCTCTATCGAAATAACCGTATTTCATGTTACTTGCAAGCTCTTCTTTTTAGCGGATAGCGTATAGCGTATAGAAAAACAAAAATTCGCTTTTACTATACGCTATCCGCTAAACGCTATTAATCCGTTAATTTGACATTATCTATATACGCGGGCCCATTATATTTTATCTTGCCGTTCGATTCTATCCTCACGCCCAACTTCTTTATATCCTTTCTGAAACTATCATCTATGAATCTCCGCCATGTCATGCTATTTGATGTGAGGTCCGCCTTTATCAATGTCCACTCTCCGGGGGCCAGCGTTATGGTCTTATTCATCTCTGTCCATTTCCAGTCCTCTCCGACTGTTAATATTATTCTCGCCCTTAAACCGCGCGGGGCGTCCTTCGGCAGAAATATATCGAGAGATAAATAATTGAAGGGGCTCCAGTCGGTTACATCTATAACGCGTTCGACGTATGAGCCTTCCCAGGAAGTTCCGCCTGTAAATTCCGAATCGATTTCCAGGGCATAACGCCCCTCGCTCGCCTGAAATTCGGAAACCCCTATTTGTTTACCTACATGGTCCTTTTTCGTGAAGGCCCAGTCGGGTATCTCCCATCCTTGAGGGTCCTTCTCAAAATCATAAAGGAGTATCTCTCTCGAAAAAGATAACGCGGACTGTCCTAATAGAGATGCCGTAGTAATTAAAAAAATAAAAAATATCCTTAAAATCAGCATAAAATTTTTATAACGGAGATCGCTTGGGTGTCGGTTTTTTATACCACTGCGTCATAACCTGCTGGGCCGGCTTATTCTGAGGCGTGAAACTACGAGAATTCGCGCCGCCGAATCGCACATCCGTGCCCCAGCGCCACCAATATACTCCATAAAACCATTTCTTATCCCAAAATGTCTCAAAAAGCGCGCGATAACAATCCGCCTGCAGTCCTGAATTCACTTTCCCGCTCGCTGCCTCTTCCCACGGCATCTTGGCGGCGTAATCAGCGCTGCAGTAACCTACCTCAGGGAACAGGATGGGCTTATTTATCCTCTTTTGAAATTCCTCAATCTCCTTCGCCCATGGCTCCCATCCTTTCTTAAGTTCTTCAAGGGTTGGTCTCGTCTTTTCCGATAAAGGAAAATACGCGTCTATTCCTACATAATCCAGAGCGTCCCAAAAGGTAACGTGAGCGTATTCATCGTTCCAATTCGCGGCGTAGATGAGAGGGCCCTTATATGCCTCTCTGATTGGCTTTATAATTATTTCCTTCCACATGTTGCCTCTTATGGTCGCTATGGCCGTCAATTCTGTCCCTATGCACAGCATCTCAACATTATGTTCCTGGGCCATTCTAGCGTAATGAAGCATAAAATCTCTGTAACCCTCGAACCACTTCTGCCATTCGGGCTCGCTATTGCATGCTATGTCGCCGCGCCAACTGCCGTCGGAGGTGTCTATTATGTCTAAATGCGGTTTGAGCATAACCTTCATTCCGAGCGAGTGGGCCGTTTCTATGGCGTGAACAAGGCTTTCATCGGTAGGTGTAGTGTGATTTGGAGATATTTCGGTCGTGTAGCATTTCTGCTGATACCACGTGGTTAGCAGGGAAACCCATCCCGTTCCTGTTTTGGCTAATTGTTTTAAGGATTCGTCGGATTCCGGCGAAGCATATTTGTTCTTATTCCATGTGGTATAACACATACCCTTCTGGAATTCATATTTCGGCCTGGTACCGGCCGGTTCAGCCACAGCTATCTGCCCGTCTAAGAGAAGGAAAGACAACAAGACATAAAGCATGGTTCTACTTCTCATTTCAGGATGCTCCTATATGAGTAACTTTCACGCTGTAGTAGGGCAGGTTTAACCCTGCCCTACTAAACATTTAAAACAAAACCCGCCTTACTTCGCCAACTTAACATTATCGATGTAAATTGGCCCGGCATATTCAGGTTTTTTATTGGATTCGATCCTGACCGCTATCTTGCGTACGTCTTTTCTGAAATTATCGTCGACGACGGTCCTCTTCCAGTCTTCGCTGCCGGGAAGCAGATCCGCGGTGATAGTTACCCATTCACCCGGAACCAGCGAGACGGAACGCGCCATCTCGGTAAATTTCCAGCTCTCGCCTACGGTCAATATTATCTTCGCCTTGAGTCCTGTCGGCGCATCTTTGGGTATGTAGATGTCCGCTGAAACGGATTTATAGGGCGTCCAGTCGAAATATTCAAAATCCTCGACTATGGCCGCTGTCCATACCTTTCCGGGGAAAGCTGCCATAAGTTCCAGCGCGCCTTTGCCGTCTTTCGCGATGCCTTTGGATGCCTCTAACGTCTTCCCCACATGGTCTTCCTGCTCCAGCGCCCATTCCGGGATTTCCCATCCCTGGGTGTCTTTTTCAAAACTGAATAACACCCTTTCCTCTGCCTGCGCAAAATTACATAGTCCCAATGTCAACGTAACTGCGGTCAGCAATAGTAATTTTCTCATACTATTCACCTGCCTTTCGCATATAATTATACATTATTTAAGGTTAAAAAAACATTATTTTAAGATTAAAAAAAACTAATCTATTTAATCTTCAATCTACATTATACTATATAGGTAAGGAAATGATAAAGGTAGTACCGTGAGGAGGAGTGCTTTCAGCTTCGATATTACCGTTGTGGGCTAACGCTATGGACTTGGCGATGCTTAGGCCCAGTCCAAATCCGGCGCTATTACGCGATTTATCAACCCGATAAAACCTATCGAAGATATGAGCAATATCTTCTTCCTTTATCCCAATCCCTGTGTCCTGTATCTTAACCTTGGCAAAGGAATCGTTCTTTTCCAATGATACATTAATCCTGCCTTTTTGAGGGGTATACTTAATGGCATTATCAAGGATGTTGAGAAAAAGGGTCTTGAGTTGATTTTCATCCGCCACTAATGGCACCGAGCCGTTCCCTTTGAACGAAACTTGAATTTGTTTTAACTCGGATACTCCTTTTATGTTATTTATAATTCCTTCCAAAAGAAGGTTAAGGTCCAAGGGCCTTCTGTCGGGGCTTGCTTCTTTTGAATCGACCCTCGCGAGTAATAACAAATTTTCGGCAAGTTTCGCGAGCCTGTCTATCTCCTCCAGGGCGCTTTTTATTATATCTTCGTACTCCCTGGCGGAGCGCATCCTGCTGAGCACTACCTCAAACTCACCCTTCAATATGGTTAACGGCGTCTTCAACTCATGCGAAAGGTCCTCGAAAAGTTGACGTTGTGACCTGAATGCCCTGTCGAGGCGCAAGAGCATGTCATTGAATGTTTCGGCCAATTTCTGTATCTCGTCTTTTGTGGCCGGAACCGAGAGCCTCAATCGCATGTTCTCCGCCGTGATCTGATGGATCGTCTTTATCATGCTGTCCACCGGGTGCAGTGTCGCCTTCGCGAGAAACGCGCCCATGATACCTGTCACGAAAACTGTTACGGGAAAGAGGATGAACAACGCTACCTTGAGGTTGTTAAGCGCGACCTGTACGGAGCTAAGGGGGCTTCCGATCTGCACGATGTAGGCGACTTTTTCATTCTCGAATATCGGCTTCGTATATAATCTGAACGCCATCCTGCCCGGCCCGTAACCTGAGCCGACGGTATCGAAGCGGCTTGTCCCCTGCAAGACAGAGATAAAGTCCTTCCTTGGAATTTCAGAAACCAGCCCTTGAGTATTTTTTGAGGAAGCGATTACCGCTCCATCCGTATCAAAGAGCCGAACGACTATATCTAATAATTTTGGATCGCTCGACTCTTCTTTCACCCATCTCTGCGCGAACTTCGCGAAATTGATATTGCGCCGTTTCCTCAGCGCTTCAGGTTTCTCCTGGCGCTCCAGCGCCTCAATGTTTGACGCCTCCCAGTAAGTATCAATCGATTGCGCGATGCCCCCGGCCTTTGACTTCAATAGAGTGTCCATATTGCTGTGAAGGCCCGCCTTAACGTTGTGGTACAGTATGCCGCTGAAGATACTGAGCGTAAACGCCAGTATCAACATGTAAAGAACCGTTATCTTGAAGCGGATGGACTTGAAGAACATGGCTGGCAACCTTATTCTTTGAGAATGTATCCTCGTCCCCGAATTGTCTGTATCAGTTTCTTTTCGAAGCCGGAGTCGATCTTATTTCTCAAATAATTTATATACACATCTATCACGTTCGTAAACGTGTCAAAATCTATGTCCCAAACGTGCTCAGATATCATGGTCCTGGTTACCACCGAGCCGGTGTTTCGCATGAGATATTCAAGGAGCGCATACTCTTTGGCGGTAAGTTCTATATGTTTACCTGAGCGGGTTACGTCATGGGTGACTAAATCCAAAGTGAGGTCGTCCACCTGAATTACATTCGTTACTTTCGTGTTTTTCTTTCTTAGGACAGCGCGTATTCTCGCGAGAAGTTCCTCAAAAGCGAACGGTTTCATCAGATAATCGTCGGCGCCGGCATCCAGGCCCTCAACCCTGTCTTCGACAGCGCTTTTTGCGGTGAGCATTATGATCGGAGTCAAAATGCCTGAAGCCCTTAGGTTCTTACATACACTGAGACCGTCGACCTTCGGCAGCATTAGATCCAGCAGTATCAAATCGTATTCGTTCGTCTTGGCGAGGAATTCTCCTTCTTGTCCGTCATACGCGACATCGACAGCGTATCCTTCCTCCTTCAGGCCGCGTTTGATGAAATCCGTAATCTTTTTCTCGTCTTCTATAACTAAAATACGCATTTTATTACTCATCATTCTTTATTATGTAGGGGAGGTTTAAACCTCCCCTACATAATAAAATATGCATTATTCCTACTTCAATCTCTCATACCACTCCATGAGAATCTTCTCTCCCGACTTTCCCCTCAACGTATATCCTAACTGCCCGATCTCCGGCCGCGGAAAATAATTCCACCAATATAGGCCCTTAAACCAGCTTCTCTTGGATAAAACGGTCAACAAACTATTCAAACAATTCGCCTGCTCCTCCTGAGATTCGACATGCTTCGCGAGCGTCGGCAATACCCTCCAGGGCTGCTTATTAGCGCCCTCTATGGTATCGTAGCCGATCTCCGTAAATATGACCGGTTTTGTTAATTTATTCTCTTTGAGCCATCTCTCGATGGTATCAGCGTGCTCGGTCCATGCATTTGTCAATTCCTCTTTTGGCGGGTTATTCTTTTTCGTAAGGGGAAAGTAGGCGTCAATGCCTATGAAGTCAACATGCTGCCAAAATGGCACAGTATCATATTCGTCCCAGTTCGCCGCATAGACGAGCGGGCCCTTATATATTTTTCTTGCCTCTTTTATTATATCGAGCCACCTATCTTTCCATCTCGTCGTAGTGGTATTGGATAATTCGGTCCCTACGCAAAACAGTTCCACGTTGTACTTGGCCGCTATTTTCCCGTAATGAAGTATGAATTCCTTGTAACTCTTGAACCAGTCTTCGGTTGGAAGAATATTTACCCTCGCGTCTTCATCCGCGAGATCTACATGCGGCTTAAGCATGACCTTCATGCCCAGCGCGTGAATTATATTGATCGCGTGTCCTAATGACTCGTCGCTTACGGTCTTTACGGGATCGGGGTATATCCTATTTGATGCCGCGTCATCCTGATAGCGCACTGCCATGAGCGCGATGTGACCTACGCCTAGTCGCGATATGTATATGAGACTGTAGTCAGAGATATCGGTTCCCAATTCATCCGCATCCCAGGAAGTATAGTTCACCCCCCTCTGAAATTCCTGAGCGCTGACGGGCCCGGGCGAGGAGACGATCTTGTGGTCTGTGAGTTTCATGATCTCTTCTCTTTTTTCCTCAACTTCTGTCTTCTTCTCTTTAGCTTTGAGCGTCTCTCTCAGAGGCGCTTCATCCGGATTTTTGTCTTTGGGCCCGTACGGCTCAAATTCCCATATTGATATGCCCCAATCCTGGTTCACGCGGCTTAGGCCCAGGAGTTTTACATACCGCGAGACAACCGGCTGGAAGACGACTTCGTTCATGCCGCCTGATTGCCCTTCGAGCAATATGAGCCGTTTCCAGTCTTTGGCGTCGTCCGATGTAAGTATCTCGTAGCGAGGCGCGTACGCCTGCTCCCATTTTATGATAATCTTGGACAGAGTCTTCGGCTTTCCAAAATCAAAATAGAGCCACTCCCCATCTCTATAGCCGGATGACCAGCGCGTCGCCATGTCGCCGTCAACCGGCGCCATCGGATCCGGTTTTGGCGCCCAGTCCGGCGTCTCGTCGAAACTCGACGCTACCGCGCCTTCGACCTTGAGGTAGACGAGCTCGTGGTTCGCGGTTTGCGGCTTGTTTTCGGCGGGTTGTTTTTCATCCGTTGACTGCGCGCACGACGCGCCCGAAAAAATAAACAAACTCAAAAATGAACCCAACAATATCTTTTTAATTTTACATTTTAAATTTAAATTTTGCATTTTGATTTTTGAATTTTGAATTTTGTTATTTGTCATTATCTTCATCCTCTCAGCCCCGTCAACGCTATCCCCTTCATGAAATATTTCTGGAACGATAAAAAGACAACGAGCATAGGCGTGGTCGCGACCACCGCGCCCGCCATTACCATCGCGAAGTTCGTGCCGAACTGGCCGTTTAAAACAGCCAGGCCCAAAGGAAGCGTCCTCATCGAACTTGTATTTATGACTATCAACGGCCATATGAAATTATTCCACTGCTGAAGAAACGTGAATATGGCCAAAGTCGCCAGCACCGGCTTTATCAATGGTAATATGACCAGCCTGTATATCGTGAATTCGCCGCATCCGTCTATCTTGGCCGCGTCTATCAGGTCATCGGGTATTGACATTATGAACTGTCTGCATAAGAATACGCCGAATACGCCCGCCATCACCGGGATTATCAACGCGTTATATGAATTGAGCCATCCCAATTTTCTCATGAGGACAAAACCGGAGATGAGGTTCACCTGCCAGGGTATCATGAGCGAACCCAGCAATACTATAAATATATTATCCCTTCCCCAAAATCTATGCTTGGCGAAAGCATAGCCGGCGAGGGAGCAGAAAAAAATATTCGCCAATGTTACGGCGCCCGCCACGTATACGGAATTGAAGAGGTACCTCCACATGGGGATAAGACGAAAGAGGTCCTGATAGGGAAGGGCCGTCGGATTTTTGACAATGAAAGACGGCGGATATGATTGTATCTCTTCT
Source organism: Omnitrophica bacterium RIFCSPLOWO2_01_FULL_45_10 (assembly GCA_001804165.1). Lineage (GTDB taxonomy): Bacteria > Omnitrophota > Gorgyraeia > 2-01-FULL-45-10 > 2-01-FULL-45-10 > 2-01-FULL-45-10-A. Next base: position 11,343 of record MHFL01000020.1, read on the forward strand.
ATCGGCTTTATGCTTGTCACAAACATCCATGCATAAGGTATGGCCATGGATATCGCGCCAACAAATAGAAACGAATAAATGAATGTTTTGAATATCGCGTCCTGCGCTTTTTTACTCTTGGCTAGGTCCATTTTTTATCACTCCGGTTTCTTTGTTTACTAATATTCAATCCTCGATTTAACGAACTTCAGGTTTATTATTGTGACTAAAAAGATAACGATGAAGACTACGTAGCCGAGCGCCGAAGCATAACCCATCTGGAATTTCCTGAATCCCATGTCGTATAGATACGCGACGAGGGTGAGGGCGGAATCCAAGACGCCTCCTATGCCGAATTCACTCTCAGTCATTATGTATATGCGTTCGAAGACCTGAAACGAAGCGATGAAACCCATTATGACGACAAATACCATGGTCGGTTTTAAAAGAGGGAGCGTTATATGCCAGAACTTTTCCAATACGTTCGCGCCATCGATGTCCGCTGCCTCATAAACAGTCGAAGGGATTGTCTGAAGCCCCGCCAGGAATAAAATCATGTTGTACCCGATTCCTGCCCAGATTGACATTATCATTATAGCGGGCAATGTCCATACAGGGCTCATAAGCCAATCTATGGGCTTGAGGCCCAATGATAGCAGGAAATAATTTATGAGCCCGTACTTTTCTCCCGCGAATAGCCATTTCCATATGACAGAGAGGGCGATGACCGATGTGACAGATGGTATGAAATATATGATCCTGAAAAAATTCTTAAATTTTATCTGCTGATCAACGGCTATGGCGAGAAGAAGCGAGAGGACAACCCCCGGAGGGATGACCCCCAGCGTATAAATGACGGTGTTTTTGATGGCCTTCCAAAACCTCGGGTCATCGAAAAAGATTGTTTTGTAATTGGCCAGGCCCACCCACTTGGGCGGATGTATTCCATTATACTCGGTGAAGGACCAATAGAATGACGCGATGAGCGGCCCCACAATGAATACCACAAAGAGCAGGACCGCCGGCGCGATGAAAAAATACGACCATTTGTGCTCATTTAATCTTGCGAAAAGCGTCTTCTTTCGTTTCATATTAAAACATGTCGTACTTTTTTATGAACCTACGCACCATCTCGAATGACTTGGGCACAAAAGCGAGTTCGTCTTCCTTGCCCTCGTATTCGATATTAAAAAATCCGCGGTAATTCGCCTCTTTTAATATTGTAAATATCCTGTTGAAATCGAATTGTAATTCTCTTCCGTCTTCGGACAGTTCATGAATCTTACAATGCATATGCGTGGCGTAGGGCATGGATGCCTTGAGCGCCGCGTACATATCGGCATCCTGATAATTCCCGGTGTCCAAATTCAGTTTTACCCACGGCGAGTTGACGTCTTTAAGCAGTTTAAACGTCTCGACAGAAGTAGGAAGATACCCACCGCCGTTATGAGATTCTATGGCGAGTATTACGCCTTTTTTAGCGGCGTACTTCGCGCATTCCTTTATGCTGTTAACTACCTTGGGCCAGAGTTCCTTGTGTCTCTCTTTGGGCGCCCAGCCCGCGAATATCCTGAGGTTAGGCGCTCCCAAGATATACGCGGTGTCGGTCCATTGCCTTATCTTCTCCACTTCCGCTTTCTCGTCTTCTCTCTTATCCTTACCAAAACTGTTTCCCGGCGAGACAGCAGATATAGTAATTTGTAGATCTGTCGCTAACTTTTTTATCTTCAATAGATAATCCAGATCTTGGCTCTTGAGATGAACATCTATTATATCCATACCGCCTATCTTAAGTTCCTCGGCACAAACATGCAGCAATTTCTCCAAATCCATCTTGCCGCTCGCGAATGTCCTGTTGTATGCCCACGTGCATAGTCCGAGTTTCATACCCTCACCCACCTCCCCTGCCGATTCGACTCATATGCCGCGTTTATCACGGCGATCGTATCTCGTCCCTCTTCTCCGGAGACGAAAGGCCTCTCTTTTTTTATTACGCAATCTATGAAATAATGGACGGCATTCTCCCAGCCGCCGCCTGGGCCGATCTGAGGGTAAACCTCTTCCTGAACGCAGTTTGGGTCTTCACCCTTCCTCGTTTTAGCGATTACGACCTTAACCGGCTTTTCTATGCCGAGGGCTGTCGTCATCTTTCCCTTTTCTCCGTAAGCGAACGTCAGGACCTCATAGGGCCTGGTCGTCCAACTGCATTCAATCTCGCCTTTTGAGTCGTCCTCGAATTTTAAAAGGACTGTAGCGTTATCATCGACTTTTACAGATTTCTCAAGAGTCCTTATCGTCGCGAAGACTTCTGTCACTTTCCTGCCGGCAAACCATCTGATTAGGTCCGTTATGTGAACGCCTATGTCAATCATGGCC
>MHFL01000021.1:0-8728 GCA_001804165.1 Omnitrophica bacterium RIFCSPLOWO2_01_FULL_45_10
TCTAGAAAAACGGAAGTTGATGGGCGGCGAATTGGTGAGGGAAGGCATCATCACCCCGCAACAGCTTAAATTCGCCCTCACGGCCCAGCGTAAATTTAAAGGCGACGAGAAAGAGCGCCTGGGAGAGATACTCCTAAAGAGCGGCCTGATAGATGAAAAGACGCTGACGAGATTCCTGGAAAAGTATTTGGGCATCCCATACGCTAAAGTGAGCCGCGCGGAAAATATCGACCCCCAAGCGGCAAAACTTATACCCGAGAGGATGGCCCGCTATATAAAGGTTATCGCTACGGGGATTGATAAAAAGACCAATAAGCTTATTGTCGCCATGGCCGACCCGTTCGACATCATCGCTCTCGACATCCTTAAACTCAAAACCGGATATGTGATTGAAAAACGCTTCAGCCTGGTAAAAGAGATAGATGAAGCGATAGACAGGATTTACGGCGAGACCGCCATAAAAAAGAGCGTTCAGGATTTCATCAATAAAAAAACAGCGGAGGATAAGGGGAGGGTCGCCCAAGAGAAGTATCCGGCTACGCTCGCGGCGGAAGACGCGCCGATCATAGAGTTCGTGGATCGGCTCCTGAAGAATGCTGTCCAGCAGAGGGCGAGCGACATACATGTCGAGCCGCGGGATAACGAACTGGCTATCCGCTATAGAGTGGACGGCATGCTGAGGGAGACCTATCCTCCCCCAAAAGAGATGGAGTCCGCCATCATAACGCGTATCAAACTATTGGGAGATATGAACATCGCCGAGACCCGCCTCCCGCAGGACGGCCGTTTCAAGATCGCATTCAAAGACAAAGAGATTGATATAAGGATGGCTTCTACCCCGACAATCCACGGAGAAAAACTTGTCTTAAGAATCCTCGACAGTTCCAGTCTCTTAATAGACATGGGAGATCTGGGAATGTCGGGTAAAAATATAGAAGAGTTTAAGGCCACTCTGCGCCAGGCGTATGGGTTGATCCTTGTGACCGGCCCGACAGGGAGCGGAAAGACAACGACACTCTATTCGGCGCTTAATTACATAAATACCTCTGATAAAAATATAGTCACCATAGAAGATCCCGTAGAATATCAATTGAAGGGCATAAACCAAATCCAGACGAAGTACCAGATAGGCCTGACCTTCGCGGCGGGACTGCGAACCGTCATGCGGCAGGATCCGGATATAATAATGATCGGCGAGATAAGGGACCTGGAGACTCTGGAGAACGCCATTAAAGCATCTTTGACGGGACATCTTGTATTGAGCACCATTCACACCAACGATGCCCCGGGCGTGGTTCTGCGGCTCATGCATATGGGCTTAGAGCCATATTTGATAGCGTCTTGCCTGAACGTAGTGATAGCCCAGCGCCTTGCGCGAAGGATATGCGATAACTGTAAAGAGAAGCTGGCTCTTTCACATGCGACATTGGAAGGTTTTGAGAAAAGGGTAGGCGCGTCCCTCGAGCATATATCTTTTTATCATGGTAAGGGATGCGACAAATGTAATGATACAGGGTATAAGGGAAGAACGGGCCTGTTCGAATTTTTAATGATCTCAAAGAAGATGCGGCAATTGATCTTGGAAAGCGCGGGTGAAATGGCGCTGAAAAAATTGGCCAAGGAAGAGGGGATGAAGACGATATTCGAGCACGGCATCGAAAAGGTGAACGAAGGAATCACAACTATCGAAGAGGTCTTAAGGGTAACCGTCTTAGAAAAGACGTCCTAATGCCATTATATCAATATAGTTCAAAGACAAAAGACAGCCGCACGGTGAAGGGCCGCGAATATGCCGCCTCAGAACATGATTTGCTGAACGCGCTCGCCCATAGAAGCCTCACCGTAATCTCCCTTGCGGAAATCAAGGAAGAGAAGAGGCGGCCGCTCATCCCGTTAGCTAAAAAAAAGATAAAAATACTGGATCTCACCATCTTGTGCAAGCAATTGGCTACTATGGTCAAGGGCGGCGTGCCCCTGATAAGGGCGCTGGAATCGATCGGGTCCGAGACGAAGAATGTCCTTCTAAAAAAGACGTTGTTTGAAATGCGCGACTACATACATGCGGGCGACAGTTTCTCGGGAAGCATCAAGAGGTTCCCCAACGTCTTCTCCACCCTTTTCATCGCCATAGTAGAGGCGGGTGAAAAGGTCGGAGCGCTCGATATCATGTTGGAGCGGCTCAGCACTTACCTTGCCGCGTGGGAGAGAATCACAAAAAAGATAAAGATGGCCTTAACTTACCCCGCGATCATCGTATCATTTTTTACCATCGCCCTCACCGTGGTTTCGCTGGTTTTAATTCCAAAATTTAAGGATATATACGCGGGTTTCGGAGCCAAACTGCCGACAATCACGCTTGTGATATTCAATATAAGCGACTTTCTCATTCATAATATAATTTTTATTCTGCTTGTGGGATTCGCCGTTTTTTCGTCTTTATCCTATCTCGTCTTTAAGACAAAGAAAGGCAAATATATCTTCGACAAAGGCCTTCTCAGGATTCCTCTTTTCGGCGAGGCGATAAAGAAGGCGGCCATAACCAGATTCGCCCGGACGCTCGCCACCTTAATGAGCGAAGGCATCCCTGTTACAGAGGCGCTGGACCTTGTGGGAAAGACATCGGGCAATTGTATCATAGAAGAGGCGAGCCTTAAAGCGTCTAAACTCATCCTTAACGGAGAGACCATCCCGGATGCCTTTAAAAAGACTGAAATTTTCCCCTCGTTAGTGCTTCAGATGACTCAGGTAGGGGTCGAATCGGGAAATCTTCCGGAACTTCTCGACAAGACAGCCGATTTCTACGAGGACCAGGTAGACACTTTTGTGACTATGCTGACCACTATGATAGAGCCGATTCTTATAATCCTATTGGGCGTTGTCTTAGGTATCGCGATAATCGCTTTATATATGCCTATCTTCAAATTGACCACGGCAATAGGGATGACCGGATGACCGATGGCCGGGGGCTAATCCCTTGCATTTTTTGGCTCCATATGATATACTTTGTTAAAATTTAATCCTGAATTTTTGTAAACTAAAAATTCAGGATGGCCATGTTAAAATTTTACAGAGAAAATTTTAATATTAAAGGGGGTGAAGAATGATGCGATTAAAGAAAAAAGGTTTTACGCTAATCGAACTCTTAGTCGTTATAATAATAGTAGGCATCCTCGCCGCGGTCGCGGTTCCGATTATGACAGGCCAGGTTGTGAGGGCGAAGAAGACGGAGGCGGTAGCAGCCCTCGGGACTCTAAAGACTGCTATGACGGCATACAGGGCTGAATACGGTTATTACCCAGCGAACGATGCGAGTCCTTTAGATTGGGGTACATATGGTTTAACTGCTTCTGATTTTGATGGTAAATATTATAATAATTTATCTTACTCGTGGACGAATGCAGGAGGAGGAGATTCGTCTTTAAGCGCAACTCAGGAGAGTGTGAGTGCAATTGTCGTCTATATGAACATGAATGGCACTATCACTGGCGACAGATTGTAGGAAAAATAGCGTAAATAGCTAAATAGAGTAAATAGGGCCATCCTAAAAGGGGCCACCTTACAATCTCAAATCTATCGATAGACTTCACGCCTATGGCCTATATCGAGAATAAAAACGGTAAGAATATTATTGTCTATGGAATAGATGATACGGTACATGCCTACCCTGTAGGACCATTTCCCCTTTAGTTTTAGTTTAAGCGGTTTGCCCTGATAAGGATCAAGGGCAATTGAATGCAATGCCTTTTTGACGCGTTCAAAAATCGGTCTATTATGCTTAAAAAGATAACCGTACTCTTTTTCGGCTACCCTGGTTAGAACAATCTTATATAACACCCAATTCCTTTTCTATTTCATCCAGCGATCTGACATCGCCCTTTTTCACATTGGCCTCTGAGCGCTTTATCCGTTTCATCAAGCGGGTGTCGGATAAGATGTCAAGAGTTTCAAGAATGCTTTCGTAATCATCTATGGACATCATAAGCGCTACGGGCTTTCCCCTTCTTGTGATGATAAAGCGATCCATCTTCGAGTCTATATCGTCTATTATCTTGGGTAATCTCGGCCTCAATGTTTTTAAAGTCACGCTCTTTGTCATTTTAACACCTCCAAAACAAAGTATACACTATAATGTATACTTTGTCAAGTCGAGTAAATAGAGTAAATAGGGCCATCCTAAAAGGGGCCACCCTACAATCTCAAATCTTCAGTCCTTTATCTATAATAGTTTCGTAAGGGCGCTTTTGTGAAATGTATTCTTTATACAGTTTCATGCGCTCTTCTGGATCGTTTGATAACGCGAGATAGCAAGGATTAGGAGTGACTATATCATCTTTTTTGCCGTTGGCGTAGAAATTGTAGCTTGAAAAATAATAATCCGATAGATTTGATACTATACCTGCTCTTAATGGGTTTCTTTCGATGTACCTGCCGCATTCTAATAAATATTCGTCGCTATCTATAAAGACGCTCTTGTACCTGCCTTGGAATAGATTGCCTATAAGGTTATAAGTTCTTTTATAATGGGTTGCGTAAGATTGGTTTATCCCCTGCATGATACGAGGTAGTTCCTCTCCTTTATCTACTCGCAACAAAAGATGCGTATGGTTCGGCATGGGGCAGTAATGAAATATATCAAAAATGAATTCCTTTTTGTAATCTCGTATGATTTTTTTATAAATCTTATAATCATTCAAGGAATCAAAAAGTCTATACCTATTGTGTCCCCTGCTTGTTATGTGATACGCTCCTTTATCTACTAATAGTCTATTGGGTCTTGCCATAAAAAACCTCCTTCTACGTTTATTTACCTCCATATATAAGACGTAAAAAGAGGCTAAATTATTGCAAAAAATTTTAATATTTTTATTCTCGCAGGGTGGCCCCGCGTGGGATGGCCCCTATTCGGGGTTTATCGCCGCGGGCCCTCGCTCCAGAGATGGAGAGACAAGGCATTGCCGGCGCCCGAAAACTCTAAAAAGGCGTGTTTCGTTATCAGGTTATTATCGTAGGACTCGAACCTCGTGGGCGCTCCCGCATATACGCCGCCTCTATCATATGTTATCACATAGTCATCATACTTAGTTCTGTCAATCCATGGCCTATTCCCCGTAGTCCAGTCATAAGGATAAGAGGTGTTGGATGTTATGAAACCCTCGTCTCTTGCGCTCGAGTCTACCCCGTCTGAAGTCCTGAAGTCTGTCCCGCCCAAAGGGAAGATTACCGCCTTTGTTCCTTGAAACGTGAACGTGGCTGGAGTAGCGGGGCCGATTTGAATATTAGAATAGCTATCTGTTACGGTTATTTGGCTCCAATATTCGTGGACGAATTTAAGGTCGCCCCTCCCGTTAATTATGACCGCGTTCATTCTGGTATCTACGGCGTCATTCGGACGTTTAATATAAGATGGATTGAGCCTATAAGTAAAGAAACCCTGTGCTACCAAATACCTGCCAAACCGAGGGTCTACTGGGTTGCCTGCATGCTTACCATCGGGCCCCGAGGTCCCTGAATCGGACGGATGAGTGTTTAGGTCGTTTGTCCAATATTCTCCGGCCGAACCAGGATAATTATTATAATAAGTATAATCGGCCTCGTTCAAGGGCCACTCAACATAAGGGTGGTACGCGCTGATCTTTAAAATTTGTCGCGGGCCCACTTTCCCTCCTGTGCTATTCTCTTCTATGCCCGACATATAGTCGCCAACATTAACAGGATTTATCATGCTAAGTTTCTTAAAGACATAATCCGGGCCATAACGACTCCAGACGTTATTGAAGTCCGTGGGGTTTAAATAGATCAGATAATATCTTTCCAGTTGAAACGCGCTCGACAGGACATACTGGTCATCGAAGGCGACGAGCGTGAGGCATGGCCGAGGGTTACTCAACGTATTAACATCGCCATGCGTAAAGAGCGCTCCGGCCACGACGATCGATATTTCGTTAACTGATGCGCTTAGATCCTCGGCGTTTCTTAAAACGACTACTAGGTCATCCACATCTGTCAGGTCAGTCCCATAGTCCGGTTTCTTGGGTCTAATGACTATATTGTTGTTGCTTTCATTAAGGAGGGGGGCCAACATCCCCATGTCTATCTCGACGCCATACTCATATTTATCGCCGCAGTAAGGATTGTTCATGACTATGCCCGTTGCCACGGGGTTTCCGCCGTACGCCGTGTTTATATCCGCCGCCAGAAGATTCGCGGTAGTCCATGCCATAGCTACGCCTGCGGCGCTAGGGGGGAATCCTAACCCCATTCCGGTAGTCGTCCAAGACGTGGTAAACTCTGTGCTAAACTCTGTGCTGTCGTCATAGTCATGGCTACTAAGAACGATATTCCTGATAGTGCCTGAAGACGAGAATGGCGAAATTAATCTGAAATCGGTTAAGCCATTGGACCTGTCTCTTATGAAACGTGTCAGGCCGTTTGTATTGCGCCAATTATTCCAATAGGGGAGATCGAGGAAACTATATCCGCTGAGAGGCGCGCCGCCGTTATCAGTAAGAAAATCATAGTTCCAGTAAGTGCAGTTCGTTCTAGGGGTAGGCTCATTAGCATCTCTAAGACGGAATAGGTTCTCCGGGAGTGGAATTGGGGAGGCGTTCCCGACCTGAAAATTGATGCAGCGCGGACCGGGATGGACATGAGCCCACTGGGGGTTATCACCCGCACTTCTCCACGGTCCGTAAGCGGCGTTTGCCTCATCCATATAATTAGAATTATAGCGCAAAACCCTTATGTAGCCCGACGTCTCAAGATGGTTCGCCCTGATAGTGAGATTATCTTGTGTTGGCACAATGTTCCAGAACCCGTTTATGCGTATCCCGTAACTGTCTCCGGCATCGATAGAACGCGTTAAATAATCTATTCTTCGATATAGATTGTCGGAAGAATTGGGATAGCGCTCCTTAAAGGGGTCGATGCCTTCCAGATAATAGAAGAGATCGCTGATATATAGTATGGTGCCCAGGGATACCGTTATATTGTAGTTGTACGCGCGGCCTTTATACTTTACCGTGCAGTCCGACGTTACCATTTTAGGCGTGGCCGCGTCTAATCGTTGTATCCTTATGCTTAAGTTTGAAATAACGAGCATCGGCCCTGGCCCTGCGGATGGCGGTATCTCTGCGTCGTAATGAGTTGACCCGGTTGTTACAATTGTGATATAAGCGGGTAAATCTACGTTTGTAGGGGTAATGTTCCCTCCGTCTTCGTCTTGCGTGAAATAGGTCGGGTTAGGACCGGATGAATTCGTCCGTATTTCCTCTGAGACGTAAGCGCCTCCTCTCGCCGCCCATTTCGCGATGATGTTGCCTGAGTGATTATTAACCTGGCTATACCCATGCTGGACCAAAAATAGAAGCGCGCTCGTCGCCGCCGAGAGGAAGAGCATCAGTATGATGACGGGCGCGAGCACAAGGCCTCTTTTAAATCTATTTTTAAACTTCATAGACGTTACGACCTTCTTCTTATAGTCCTTGATAATGTTATGCCGCCCCGCCTGAATGTAAGGTCCGGCGAAGGCATCGTCAATTCTATATAGACTAATGGCCCGTTTGTATTGATGTAATAATTCTCGATATTACGGACCAGGATTCTTTCCGTAGAAGGGTCATTAGGATCGGGGAAAAACGAGACCTTGGAGTTTCCTATGGTATTATCGAAACGGTACAGGACCTCTCTATCCTGGCCTGACGGCCTATCCGGCGGTATGTTTATCGTCATATCGGTAACGGGGTCGCCGGGTGCGTTGACCCATCCATTGCCTTGGGTTATGTTTCTCTCCATATGGTCGAAGACTGAGGCGGCTGCCAACCCAAAACCCTCCCTGTTTACAAAAGGCATTGTCCCATTGATGAAAAAATACGCGATCCCGGCGATCATAAAAAAGAGTATGGCCACGACTACTGCCGCCACCTGCAATTCGACGAGGGTAACCCCCGGCATTGCCTCTCGCCTTCCCCCTCGCGGGCCAATCCTTCCTTTCTTCAGTCCCTTCTTCATGTCACCATCCGCTTGATGTAAATATAGAAAATAGCCTTTCGCTTCTTCTCACGGGCGCGCCTAACGCGTTCTTACGCAAACCGTCCCACTCTATTCGCAGCCTGACAAGCCTATCCCTATAGGAGGAGGCCGTCCCCAGGTGTTCTTCCACCGTATATGTTATTAGGCACCTTTTTAAATTATTCTTTAAGATAGTGGTCATCTTATCTCTTTCGAAAAGATTTATTGCGAACGGCGTAATCTGGATAGGTGGAGTGACAGAGTTATCCGCGTAATTGGAAAATAGTATAGTCTCCGGAGAAACGGGATACGGCGCGTCGGGAGGGGGATCGTCGACCATGCAACTCTCAAAATATGCCATGATGGAGTCGAGGCAATTGATGGCAACGAGGGTCTGTCTTGATTCGATGAAGACGGCGCGGCTGAAATTATACATCCCCAAAAGGCCGGTTAAGGTAACGGCTATCAGGACGTTGGCTATAATAATCTCTACGAGCGTTCCGGCCCTTTTATTCATCCTTCACTTTTTCTTCTTCTTAATCAATGTCTAAACGGCCAATTATCGTAATTTAAACTGCCTGTCTGGTTGATGGATATATAGTTGCCTTGGTATCTGCCCGCCTGCCTTGTGGCCTGAAAATAATACGCCGCGTCGTTATTCAGACTGCCGATATAGCCGAAGTCCGGGTCATGGATATCGAGAAGATAATTAGCGTTTATC
>MHFL01000021.1:8737-8853 GCA_001804165.1 Omnitrophica bacterium RIFCSPLOWO2_01_FULL_45_10
TCGGGATACGCGATATTGTCGGAGACGCCTACCTCATTAAAGAACATTCCGGCCGACGTGCCTATAACCCGCAGGTTCGCCGCGGCATTTATTCCTTTCGCGTTCTCTATGGCTCC
>MHFL01000022.1:0-8110 GCA_001804165.1 Omnitrophica bacterium RIFCSPLOWO2_01_FULL_45_10
ATCGGCCACAATCATCTTTCTCATCGATTTTATTCTCGCGGGATCAAAGAACATGTGCTCGGTGCGGCAGAGGCCTATCCCTTGAGCGCCAAATCTTCGCGCTTGTGCGGCATCTTCCGGCCTGTCCGCGTTTGTTCTAATCTTCAAATGCCTAACCGCATCACAGAGTTTCATAAAATGCTTAAAATAGATATCACGCTCGATGTTGGGCTCAACAAGTGAAAGTTTCCCCAAATAAACATTGCCCTTGGCGCCGTTCAAAGAAATCCACTCTCCCTCCTTCACAATTGTACTTCCCGCGGTGAATTGCTTATGCCCGCCGTCTATATGTATATCGCCGCATCCTACTATACAGCACTTGCCCCATCCTCTTGCCACGAGCGCAGCGTGAGAAGTCATGCCTCCCTTAGACGTGAGAATTGCCTGACTCGAATGCATGCCGTGGACATCCTCCGGTGAAGTTTCCTCTCTAACTAATATAACCTTCTTCCCTTCCTTGGCCCACCTTTCAGCGTCATCAGCGGTGAAGACCGCCATGCCAATGCCGCCTCCCGGTCCGGCCGGCAACCCCTTTGCTAGAGGTTTTAGGTCCCGTTCTGCTGCCGGATCGATCATTGGATGTAGCAGTTCGTCGATTTGGGCCGGCGTAACTCTAATTACAGCCGTCTCTTTTGTGATGAGTTTCTCTTTCACCATGTCTACGGCTATGCGAACCGCCGCGGGACCGTTTCTTTTTCCTACGCGGCACTGCAGCATGAAGAGTCTGCCCTTCTCTATGGTGAACTCTATATCAAGCATATCTTTATAATGCTTCTCGAGCCGCTTCTGGATGCTGAATAGTCCCTTGTATACTTTGGGCATCAATTCTTCCAGCGTTTTTAAGTCTTTATTGTGTTCGCTCTTCGATACCTCATTTATCGGGGCGGGGGTCCTTAGACCAGCGACAACGTCTTCTCCTTGAGCGTTTACGAGAAACTCGCCGTAAAATTTGTCCTCGCCGGTGCCTGGGTCTCTTGTGAACGCGACTCCGGTCGCTGAGTCATCCCCCATATTTCCGAAGACCATTGTCTGAACGGTAACTGCCGTTCCCCACTCATCGGGTATTTTCTCAATTCTTCTATATGTGACCGCGCGTTTGCCTTGCCAAGAGGCGAAGACCGCCCCTATGCCGCCCCAGAGTTGCTCGTTCGGATCGTCCGGGAAGGGTCCCCCGAGGACATCTTTCACCCTCTCTTTGAATAGGCCGCATAATTTCTTTAAATCTTCGACATCCAGCTCCGTGTCGGTTTCATAATGCTTCTCTTTCTTCATCGCGCTCATTATCTCTTCCAACTGTCGTCTTATGCCTGCCCCTTCTTTCGGCTCTATGCCTTCGGCCTTTTCCATTACGACGTCAGAGTACATCATTATGAGCCGACGATACGCATCGTAAACAAACCTTTCATTGCCGGTCAATTTAACAATGCCCGGAATCGTTTTATCAGTAAGTCCGACATTGAGGACCGTTTCCATCATGCCGGGCATTGACCGACGGGCGCCGGACCTAACCGATACGAGCAAAGGATTCTCCGTGTCCCCGAATTTCTTGCCCATCAACTTTTCTACGCGCCGAAGCGCTTCCTGCGCTTCCTCTTTTAATCCTTTAGGGTAGGTCTTCTTATCTTTATAAAAATAAGTGCATACTTCCGTAGTTATCGTAAATCCAGGCGGTACCGGAAGCCTTAATTTGGGATGGCCCGCCATCTCCGCAAGATTCGCGCCCTTCCCGCCGAGGAAATTCTTCATCGTCTCGTTGCCTTCTGCCTTGCCTCCTCCAAACGAATAGACGTATTTCTGCCTCTTACCGCTCATCTTTTACTACGCTCCTTTCTTTTAGCGTATAGCGTTTAGCGGATAGCGTATAGTAAAAAAGTTAATTTTTTGTTTTCTATACGCTATTCGCTAAACTTATTGATTAAATATTCCTTAATCTTCGCTACGGCCACCCTATCCTGCTTCATGGTATCCCGGTCGCGGACAGTGACCTTTTTATCGGATAGACTATCAACGTCAACTGTTATACAATACGGCGTCCCTATCTCATCCTGCCGCCTGTACAACCTGCCTATGGAGGCCGTGTCATCGTACATCACCCTCCAATGGCTTCGCATATCACCGGTTATTTCTTTAGCAAGTTTAACGATGTCTGGCCTGTTTCTTAAAAGCGGGAAGACAGCAACTTTTATCGGAGTCAATTTTTTGTTCAAAGATAACACTGCGCGCTTCTCGCCTTTCACTTCTTCTTCTCTGTAAGAATCGGCTAAAAATGCCAAAACCGATCTGTCTACACCTCCCGAAGGCTCAATCACATAAGGGATATATCTTTCCTTCGTCTCTTCATTAAAATATTGAAGGTCCTTTCCGCTGAGGCGCATGTGTTGCTTCAAGTCGAAATCAGTCCTATTAGCGATGCCTTCCAGTTCAGACCAGTTCCCGTCATCAGTGGATCTTCCCTTTGTAGAAAAAGGAAATTTGTATTCAATATCGGTGCATGCCTTGGCATAATGCGCCAGTTCCTTCTTTTCGTGTGGCCTTTTTCTTAGATTCTCTTTTCTTATACCAAACTTTAGATACCAGCCGAACCGCTCTTCAATCCATTTTTCATACCATTCCTCATCTGTGCCGGGCTTCACAAAATATTCAATCTCCATCTGCTCAAATTCGCGGGAGCGGAAAGTGAGATTGCCTGTTGTGACCTCATTGCGGAAGGCCTTGCCGACTTGAGCGATTCCGAAGGGGAGTTTCCGTCGGGACGCGTTTACAACATTTAGGAAATTAACAAATATGCCTTGCGCTGTTTCGGGTCTTAAATAGGTAAGACTCGTCTCGTCTTCTATTGGTCCGAGATGAGTTTTGAGCATCAAGTTGAACTGCCGCGCCTCGGTTAATTCGCCTCCGCATTCAGGACAGACTTTCCTTGATACATTTTCGGCCTTCAGCCGCTTATTACAATTTCTGCAATCAACCAATGTATCTTCGAAACTCGTTACATGGCCGGAGGCCATCCAGACCGCGGAATTCATGAGTATAGCGGCATCCATGCCTTCCATGTCGTCGCGCTCATAGACATTGGAACGCCACCACGCCTCTTTTACGTTCCTCTTCAATTCCACTCCAAGAGGGCCGTAGTCCCATACGCTGCCGAGCCCGCCATAGATTCCACTCGATTGGAATATGAACCCTCTCCTCTTGCAAAGAGAGACTATTTTTTCCATCAAATCCTGCATGATATATTGTGACTCCACTTAATTTTCAATATCCTAACATACGCCTCACCCTAAATCAAGGATTTTCCAAAATCTTCTAAGACCTAACAAATTCAATTGTGCTTACATAACTTAGGGTTAGGTTTCTATCTTTATATACGAATGTTGTCTAAATCGTAGGGCAGGCTTAAGCCTGCCCTACGCCTATCCTATTGGGGGTTGGTAAAGAATGCAGAAACTGACTGAGGCCTAACAACTATCTGTGTAGCGCACACTTAAGTGTGCGCTACACAGATATAATAAGACCGAAGGAATTTCTGCAAATTCGCGAGACGTAAACCGTAGCGCACGGCGAAAAAATTCTAAGCAGCGAGCAAAATCACGAAATGCGGCTTGGTCCAAATTTCAACCTGAGGATGCACAAAATATTTTACGCCGAAAAATTTTCACTCTTCGATCTCCTTTATAAACTCTAATGTTTTGAGATGGCGTTCGATGTGATAATCGAGGAATTTTCGCAGGATATATTCGAGCTCTTTCCCCACGGCCGCGGAAACCTTAACCCGCGCTACCTTTTCGAAGGACGATGAGCGAATATGCTCGATAAATCTCACGGTCCCGGGCATGATAGAGAGCGCTTCTTTATCGGATGCTATACAAGCCTCGCATAAAAGCCCTCCGGCGCGAAGACTGAACGAGCCTTTGGCTTGAATCGCGTTAGCGCAGTTCGCGCAATGACCCAATTCGGGCATGAGGCCCAATTGATGCAATAGTTTTATCTCGAAAATCCTCGTTACCCTTTTTGGGCTCGACTCACCGGACAAAAGTTTAAGGCTATTCAGCAAAAGTTCGAAGACCTCCACGTTCTTATCCGCAAGATTGGTTACGGAATCCAAAAGTTCTATCATATATGTGGCATAGGCGAGCCTCTCTAAGGATTCTCGGATGGGAAAAAAAAATTCCAAGAGGTCGCACTGCGAGACCGTATAATATTCACTGCGTTTTCTTTCGTAGCAAACCATCTCGTCATGGGCGAATATTTCCAGACAACTCCCGCCGTACTGGGCGTGTGGCCCCCTTACGCCGCGGACTATCCCCTTAATTTTTCCGAAGTCTTTAGTGTAGAAGGTGAGGATGAGACTGGTTTCTCTCAAATTCTGCCGCCGAAGGAGTATGGCTTGGGATTTCTGTATGGGCATTATTAACCGTATGGCGTATCGCGTATTGCGTATAACGTAAAATTATTCTTACCGTAACAACTGAAAAACGAGGGCAGTCAGCAAGACGCCGAGGATGCCGCCGGCTAAAACCTCCCAGAAAGTGTGGACCGCGTCTTTGAGCCTGTGTCGCGCGAGCAAAAATGCCATAAGAAATGCCAACGCGACCACAACGGGATTAGCGGTCAGAAAGACGATGATCGTCCAGATAGAAAATGCGACCGCCGCATGACCCGAGGGCATACCCCCTCTAAGAGGCGTTCCTTTATGAAATAGAACTTTACCTATTACGCTCGCGCCAAAGACTATTATCAGCGATATAAAAGTAATGTGCCACGGGGATTGCTTAACACTGGACATCGCGGTCTCTATGTCGAAAGGCAGTCTCTTGGAAAATAATAGATAGCCGACTATTACAGCGTTTATCGCCGTCAGGAGAACTACGCCGGCGGCTATATCTTTTATTACGCGCGCGAGCGGATGGATATCGCTCTTTACGATATCTATGGTATATTCTACGACCGTATTTATCATCTCCGCGACTAAAACAAGCGTTATCGTAATGCAAAGAACCAGTAATTCAAGATAATCAAAATTAAGGTAAACGCCAAGGATTATGAAGAATAGGCAGGACAGAAAATGGATGCGCATATTCCGCTCATTTCTCAAGACGTAGATGAAGCCCTCTAACGCCGCGTTAAAACTTTCGATAAATTTCTGCTCTTGCATAAATGCTCCAGGATTTGAGACTCTCTTTTGGACATGAACCGCTTCCTAAGATTGGTTTCGTCGTCGTAACCGGCCAGGTGAAGGATGCCGTGAATCGTGTAAAGAGTAATCTCATCTTCAAGACGCGTCCCGAAAACTCGAGCGTTATGACGCGCCCTATCCAAAGATATGAATATCTCGCCCAAAAGACGCTCTTCTCCAAATTCTAGTCTCGGCAGGAGAAAGCTAAGGACGTCGGTAGCGCTATCGTTGCCTCTATATCTCTTATTTAGCGTCTTGATTGCGGCGTCGTCCAAAAAGATAACCTCCAGTTCCGCGCCTCGAAGGTTTTTAAGGACCTTCAAAATATCTAAAACGATCTTCTTTAAGAATAATACGCTAAGATTATATTTCTTATTTAGATTTATTACCTTGACCCTTGACCCTTGACCCTTGACCCTTCGCCTCACTTTACCTTCTCATACGCCTTTATAATCTCTTGAACGAGATCATGTCTCACAACATCTTCTCCCTTCAAATAGACGAACCTTATGCCTTCTATATCTTTCAGGATCTGGCGAACCTGATTTAGGCCTGAGATTTTGTGGCTGGGGAGGTCGCTCTGAGTTATGTCGCCGGTTATTACGGTCTTTGAATCAAATCCGAGCCGCGTCAGGAACATCTTCATCTGCTCAGGCGTGGAATTCTGCGCCTCATCCATTATTATGAACGCGTCGTTGAGAGTTCTTCCACGCATGTATGCAAGCGGCACAACTTCTATCACGCCCCGCTCGACATTATCCTTTATCGCATTGACCTCCATCATGTCATACAGGGCATCGTAAAGAGGCCGCAAGTAAGGAGAGACCTTTTGGTATAAATCTCCGGGGAGATACCCTAAACTTTCACCTGCCTCAACAGCCGGCCGAGTTAACATTATCCTGCTCACCAACTGTTTCTTTAACGCGTTGACGGCCATGGCCATAGCAAGATAGGTTTTCCCGGTGCCCGCGGGGCCAATGCAAAATACGATGTCGTTCTGCCTTATGGCGTCGACATACTCTTTCTGCCCTTTGGACTTTGGCGTAATGTACTGTCTCTTTGAGGAAACATCGATCCTATCCAGATATATGCTGTGGATATCCTGCGTTTCGCCCTCCTTAAAGGCGTTCACCGCATACAGGACCTCGTGTTTTTTTAAAAATCCTCCCTTCCTTATGGTCAGAATCAATTCATCCAGGAGTCTCGCGGTTCTCTCTACCCTATCCTCGTCTCCTTGTATTTTCAATGACTCTCCGCGAGTAACTATGGTTACTCCGAAACCCTCCTCTATTACTTTTAGATTTTCATCGTGCGTGCCGAAGAGCGTTTTTGCCTCCTCGATATTCTTTATCTTCAGGGTCTTTTCCATATGAAAGTCCGCGAATCGCGAAACCCTACTTTATCTCCTCTTCCCTCACAGTAACTTTTTGCCGCACGGATGTCGGAGTCTCTTCTCTTTCTGTAACGACTTCCCGCTTTGTTTCAATAACTCTCGTTTCCTCGCCGCTATCTTTGTCGCCGCCGGATGGAAGGTCTATATCGAGCGCTATAAACGGCCGCTTCAGATCTCCTCTATCTTCAGGCGGTGGCGGCGTCCCCATTAGATAACCCCTATTGCCGTTTTCTAACTCCTGATCCACCCTGTCCATCTTCATCACATATGGCTTCGATACTTTCGTGCCTGCACAGCCCGTCAGCCCGAGCATGATGCAGCAAATCAAAATCACGCGTAACAGTCTCATATAACCTCCTTGTTCGCTATTGTGATATTTTCCATAGAATGCTTCGCTTAAATAGTATCGCTAACTGTATCGAATACAACTTTAGAACCTTGAGTAACGTATATGATATATCCATTCGCATCTACCCGCCAATACGGCTGATAAGGGCTTGAAGAGTAGGGGCTATTAGGCTTCCAGTTTAATTCGGCCTTACTGTTCTGGACATAAGCGATAATCCTCGCATACTTTTGACCCAGTTTAACTCCACGGTCCTTAAGAATGGAATTTGTTATCAGCCTAACCGCGTCTTTTTCGTTCACCCTTAAAAATCTTACTGGTTCTTTGGTCCAACTTGCTTCTTTGAAATATCCTTTATTAGCATCGAGCAAAATCACGCCCGAAGTTAAAATCCTTCCTTTTTTATCGCGCTTGTTAAAAGGCGCGAGATAATAATCTGAATTTTCAACATCGACTCGCTTTACCAAAACAGGTTCCCCTTTTTGGGTGCCGTTAAATGCCGCGTAGCAGTCGGCGTCTGAGAGTAACTGTGTAGGAAGAATATCTGACCAATTCTGCTTTTTGATAAAATCACCGGCGTTAAATGCGGCCGATGATGCTGTGGATGGGCTGGTTATCTGTATCGTGTTCACATCGCTAGAAACAGGCTTTATACCAAGATAATCAAGATTACCTGCGTCTTCTTGGGGCTCTTCTATATGCACATTCGCATTGCTTTTCTCCAGAGGCGGCTCAGCTACCTGCACAAATTTACCGTTATAACTGTCGCTAGTTGATAGCGGCAAAAAATATGTAGCGGCGCATTCTGCGGCGCTTTTATAGGTATCCTGGCCTATACCGCTGACTAAAGGATCTTTAATCCAGAAGCCGTATACTGTAAAGTCAGGCATATCCCAGGGATTGATGTGCGGCTTTGGAGCAGGATTTGCGCTGGCAGAGAAACCGTTTACTGCCACCCAGTGACTGTAGGTTCCGTATATAGGTATTGCTGCCGGAGTATTGGGCCTGGCCACCAATTCGGCGTCCAGCCACCAGTCTTCCTTAGTAACCGTATAAGCCATCCAGTGGCAGATATCACGCATATAGTTATTTAGCGCGTCAGGGGCTGAGTTGGGGTCATAGGCATCTACGTCAAAATTATAGCCTTGATACGGATTGC
>MHFL01000022.1:8142-11765 GCA_001804165.1 Omnitrophica bacterium RIFCSPLOWO2_01_FULL_45_10
GTAAAGAATCATAACTGTCAGCCCAGTTGGAGACCAAGGCGTCATATGAGTCGAAATGGCCCAGGGCCTTATCCATCTCAACAGGCGTAAGTTCGCCGGTGAATGGGCCCGGGTCTTTCGCGTATAGATATATTGTATCCTGACTTACCCAATCATTGCGTATGTAGGTTAGAATCATCGAAGCTGTTGCCGCGCCGGTTGAATAATATGGATCTCTAACATCCTGCCAATCCATCTCGGTCATCTTCAAGAACCAGTCGTCTAAAACAACGATGGGCTTGCCAAAAATATCCTTGCCGGTTCCGGTGCCTAAATCAGTTGACCACGTGATGAGATAGTTTGGAGAACCTCCGGCAAGAAAAGCCGCAACAGAATGATCGGATATGTTAAAAATGGGCCCAAATAAACTTCCGTCAAGATTTAGTAGTTGTCCGAAGATTTTGTTATAGTAGCTATTACCTACTAAGAAAAATTTCTGGCAGGCAGCATCAAAAATAACTAAACCGTTAGTAGAATAAGGATATGACGCAATGGCCATTTCGGTTCCAGACAAACTTCCGTCCGCGTTAATCAATTGCCCATAAATACCATTTCCATACGCGGCGCTGTTCCATAATAGAAGAAATCTATTATTAAATGAATCGAAGGCAAGAGAAGTCATATTGTTTTGCCTATCCGGAGGACTCACACTGGGAATAACAAATTCATTGCCATAGAATGAACCATCAGCATTTAGCATCCGGGCCATAAATTGATTCCAATATCTAGAGTAAGCGATTAAGAAGCGGCCTTGGTTTGTATCGTATTCAAGGACACTAACATAAAAATATGGTGAAATAGGACCGTTAGGATCGGTTATAGGAAAATACCCTCCGGATAAAGAGCCATCGGTATTAAGAAATTGGCCGTACAAATTGTGGTCATGATAATAGTGATAAGTAATACTCTGGCATTGTATGGTTAAAAGAAAAAACCGGTTTAAGGTAGGCTCAAACATTAATCCTCTCGGGGAAGCGTCTCCGGGTTCGGAAGCATAGGGGCCCGGAAGATAAGTAATGGCAAAATTATCGCCTTCAAGAGTCCCGGTGCTACTTATAAACTGTCCATAGACGACACTAACTCTGCGTGGGGGGCCGCCCCATAAATTACGATAATCCGACCAAACCACCAAAAATCGCTCCCTTTTGAAATCGAACGCAACATTGATATTATATTGGTTTCCTTCAGCTGTGGAAATAGTTATCGGATTTCCATAAAGAGAACCGTCGGCATTAATCAACTGCCCATAGACATTGCTATCTTCGGGCGCGTCGCCGCTTTGCCAAACCACCAGAAATCTCTTATTCACTGAATCATAAGCCATTGCCGGCACATCCTGAGCATTCGCTCCGACGTAGATATTGGCCTCGGTACCTATATCCATCCCCGCCTCAGCCTTCATCATTAAATCCTCTGATGTCGTCATAAGAAGCATTGAAATAAAAAGACATAACAAAAATCTCATAATTCTCCCCTTTTTTCGTCGTTCGTATATCGTCCTTCGTCCATCGTATTTCGTAAATCGAAAAAATAAATACTATGTACGATATGCGATATACGATTTACGAAGGACGACATACTAAACGTTATTTCTTCACCCGAATCCCCAGCTCATCCAACTGCTTCTCATCAACATGCGACGGAGCGTTGGTAAGAGGGCAGTAGGCGCGCTGTGTCTTGGGAAACGCGATAATGTCTCGGATAGAGTCGCATCCAACAAGTAGTGTCAGCAGCCTGTCAAGTCCAAAGGCGATGCCGCCATGAGGCGGGGCCCCGTATTTGAATGCCTCCAACAAAAATCCGAACCTCAGCCCTGCCTCATCATCGGTTATGCCGATCGTCTTAAATATCAGTTTTTGAATGTCGCTCCTGTGTATTCTTATACTGCCCGAACCTATTTCTACGCCATTTATTACCAAGTCGTAGGACCTTGCCCTGATCTTATCAAGGGATCGCGCGTTCTCAAGCAATTTGATATCCTCCGGGTGTACCGACGTAAACGGATGGTGTTCTGATTCCCAGCGTTTCTCTTCCTCATTATATTTTAATAAAGGAAAATCTGTGAGCCACAAAAAAAGGAAATTCCTATCGTCAATCAAATTCAATCTTCTCCCGAGCGATTTTCTCAAAGCCGCCATTGAATCGAACGCGATACGCTCAGATTTATCCGCTACGATAAAAATCATGTCGCCCTCTTCCGCTACAAGCGCCTTTTTTATAGCGGATAGTTCCTGTTCGGAAAAGAACTTATCTATCTGAGACTTTAGACATCCTCCCTCGACTTTGAGGTTCGCCAAACCGGAAGCGCCGTATCCTTTTACGAACTCAATAAGTTCGTCGATCTGACCGCGCGAATACGAGCCGCATCCTTTAGCGTTAAGCGCGAGCGCCCTTCCTTTTTCTTTAAGCGCTTCTTTAAATATTTTAAAACCGCTATTTTTCACAATATCGGTAATCTCGGCCAATTCGAGCCCGAACCTCGCGTCCGGTTTGTCGCAGCCGAACCTCGCCATCGCCTCACTATGTTTTAATCTGGGAAAGGGGGTGGGCAAATCTATCCCTAACGTCTCTTTGAAAATTTTTTTCATCAGGCTTTCTGACAATTCGAATATATCCTCTTCCTGAATAAAAGACATCTCCATATCTATTTGCGTGAACTCCGGCTGTCTATCGGCCCTTAGGTCCTCGTCGCGAAAGCATTTCGCAATTTGGAAATACCTGTCGCAGCCCGCCACCATAAGGAGTTGTTTAAATAATTGGGGGGACTGCGGCAGCGCGTAAAACATGCCTCTATTCAGTCTCGACGGCACCAGATAGTCGCGCGCTCCCTCCGGAGTTGATTTCGTGAGGATGGGCGTCTCCACCTCTATGAACTTACGCTCATCAAAAAAATCTCTCGCTATTTTACATACCCTATGCCTCAGCCGTAAATTCTTCTGCATCGCCGGCCGCCTCAGATCGAGATATCTGTATCTCAATTTCGCCTCTTCCGTAACCTGAAGGTCATCTATTATCTCAAAAGGAGGCGTAAGCGATTTATTGAGAATCTCCAAATTCTTCGTGCGCACCTCTATCATGCCGGTCGGTATCTTGGAATTTTCGGTTCCTTGAGGCCTTCTCTCTACGATGCCCTCTATTCTCACCACATACTCTGAGCGCAGTTCCTCGCCGATTTTGTGAACCTCGGGGGACAAGGGATCAAATATAACTTGAGTTATGCCTGTGGCGTCTCTCAAATCGATGAATACGACCTTGCCATGGTCCCGCCGAGCATAGACCCAACCGCATAGCGCAACGGGCGTTCCAATCTCCTTTTCGCTCAATTCACCGCAAGTATGCGTTCGCAGCATGAATTTAACTCTTTATCGATTTGATCCGCCCAACTACATCCTCAAATTTCAGAAAGGATTGCTCCTGAGTTCTCATGTCTCTTAAGACCGCTTCGCCTTTTTTCATCTCGTCATCTCCTATTATGAGGACGAATCTCGCGCCAAGTTTATCGGCGGAGCGCATCTGGGATTTTAAAGACCTGGCTTCGTAATCCATGTCGCAGGTAAATCCCGCGATTCTAAATTCATCCGACA
>MHFL01000022.1:11835-15535 GCA_001804165.1 Omnitrophica bacterium RIFCSPLOWO2_01_FULL_45_10
GCTTTTCAGGCGAGTAAGCGCCATCCTGTCCATGCCCAACGCGAATCCGCATGCGCCGAGTTTTGGCCCGCCTAAATCAGTAATCAGATTGTCATATCTGCCGCCGGCCCCAATGGCGTTCTGGGAACCGATCGATGGGTGAACGACCTCAAATACTGTGCTCGTATAATAATCAAGCCCCCTGACAATGAAACGATCTATATCGTATTTTACGCCCGATAAGTTTAAAAATTTCAGGACCTCGTCGAAGTGATGGATGCAGGCGCCACATAGGAATTCGGCCTTTTTGAACGCGCTTCTCACAATGCTTCTGCAGTCTTCATTTTTGCAGTCGAGAACGCGCAGGGGGTTGGTCTTTAATCTTTTCTTGCAATCATCGCACAAAATCGCGGATGCGCCTTTTTCGCTAAGATTATCATTTAATATACCTGACAATTTTCTCTTGTCATCCCGACACCCTAAATTGTTCAACTTCAACACATATCCCTTTATGCCGCAGGAATCAAGCACTTTTGTCATGAGATTAATGACTTCTGCGTCGAGGGCGGGACTGCCGGACCCTATTGCCTCAGCGCCTATCTGATGAAACTGCCTCAGGCGGCCTGCCTGCGGCCTTTCCGCGCGAAACATAGGGCCTATATAGAACAACTTCTGAAACGTATTAAGTTTATATAAGTTATTCTCCAAATAGGCCCTAACCACAGATGCTGTGCCTTCAGGCCTAAGAGTAACTGCCCTTTCGCCCCTGTCCATGAATGAGAACATCTCTTTGCCGACTATGTCAGTATCTTCGCCGACGCTCTGCCTAAATAGAGAGGTCTCCTCCATGATCGGGGTCCTGATCTCGCGATAGTTGAATTTGACAAATATCTCTTTTGCGGCGGCCTCAAACTCCTGCCATACCCCAATCTCATCCGGAAGGATATCCTTAAAACCCCTTATCGATTTATATTTCACTATCCTCAACCCTTAAACTTATAACTATTTTATTATCCTACCTCACTTCTTTCTTCATTACCAGCCCCGGTTTGAATGAAACCACTTTCCTTTCCGGTATCGGGACCACGCTTCCGGTCTTGGGATTCCTCCCTATTCTCGGCTTTCTCGACTTCACCTTAAATACGCCGAAGTTGCGCAGTTCCACGGTCTCACCCTTGCTGAGTGAATCTGTTATGCGGTCAAGGGTCTTCTGGACTATCAACTTAACATCAACCTGTTTCAGGTTCGCCTCTTCCGTAATCTTCAACACTAAGTCCTTTTTCGTCATATCGTAACCTCCTATCCTCTCTCAACCACCCTCTTCAAAAATACGCCTATCGGATTAAACTGTTCCAGCCGCCTTTTTCTCATTTTGAGCCGCTCCAAAATATTATTCAAGAATACGTATGAATCTTTCCAATCCTCACCCATTTTCTTCAGATTTTTTTCCGACATGAATCGAATGGTATTTACCTCGAGTATATCCTTAACCGGATCTGTCAGACGGCCGTGCGCCGCGTACTTATAATCCATATCGTTTCTCAGTGCCCCATACTTGGCTCTCATCATTTCCTTGGTGCCTAAAAATTTATCTTCGTCATCTTTCGTAATTAAATCTTTAGCGATGACGGTCGAATAAAACGAATGAAATTTCATCCAAAATTCAAGAAACTCCTTAACGGACCTTAAATCCTTTTCTGTCATCTTATCTATCATAACATTTTAATTTTCAAGGAGTTATGTTAGCATCCCGCATGAGTATTGTCAACACCAAATCCCGCGCCGGGGCGAGGGTCCGGTTCAAGTCCTTAAACTGATGATATCCCTGCCAAAGATCTTCTCGATATCGCGCAAAAGACCCTCTGCCGGCTCAACGGATAAACCTCTGCCTGTCGACACAATTGTCCGTTTGCCGTCCGGTTTCACAAAATTTAACGTGACCGGCACCTGGCCGGGATAGCGTGACAGGACCTTCTTTAATTTTTCCAAATTGCTCTTCTCAAGTCCGGCCATAACAAGGTCTATAGCAATAGACTTTGTATACTTTGTCCTTACGGCATCGAGGGATACGATCTCATTCGCGACGAGTTTCGGCGCGTCTTCCCTTAAGTTCAATCGTCCCTTTATGAATACGAGGGCATCCTGTTTGACCAGCCCTCCGGACTTCGAAAAGGTTGCCGGGAATATGAGCGTTTCCACATCGCCGCTCAAATCCTCCAATGTCGCTATCGCCATTTTCTCGTTCGTCTTGCGGGTAGTGGTGAACTTTACCTTAGCGATTATGCCGCCCAACAGAACCTCATCCCCATCCGAGCGGCTTCTCAGTTCCGTTGTGCGGCAGGTGGAATAAGTCTTTAAGAGTTTATCGAATCTCGCGAGAGGGTGCTTCGTTATGTAAAACCCGAGCATCTCCTTCTCGTAGCTGAGCAGTTGGTTCTCGGGCCATTCCGGAATATTGGGTATCTCCTGAAAAGATTTTTTAAAATTCTCCTCATCCTCGAATGAGTCGAAGAAGGAAAGTTGGCCGTTCATCCTATCTTTCTGGATACCACCCGCTACTTCGAGGGCTTTATCGATCATTGCGGAAAGCTGCGATCTGAAAAGGCCTACTGAATCCATGGCGCCGCACTTTATTAAACTTTCTATAACTTTTCTGTTCACCAGTCGACCGTCGATTGCTTGAGTAAACCCGTATATAGATTTGAACTTTCCGCTTTTCTCTCTTGAGCCTAGGATAGAATCGATCGCGCCCTGCCCGACATTCTTCACTGCCGCAAGACCGAATCTGATGGAATCCCCGACGACCGTGAAATTGGAATAACTCTCGTTTATATCCGGAGGCAAGATCTTTATTCCCATCCTTATGGATTCATTTATGTAAGCGGCGATCTTGTCAAGATTGTCTTTTTCGCTCGTGAGAAGCGCGGTCATAAACTCTACCGGATAGTTTGCCTTAAGATACGCTGTCCTGTAACTGATCAGCGCGTATGCCGCGGAATGCGATTTGTTAAAGCCGTATCCGGCAAAATATTCTATATTGTCAAATATCTTATCGCCTATTCTTCTGTCTATCCCTTTTTGAACGCACCCGTCCACGAAGTGCTGCCTCATATCCGCCATGACCTCCGGAGTCTTCTTGGCCATCGCGCGCCGCAGGTTATCGGCCTGAGCCAGGCTGAATCCGGCCAATGCGGAGGCGATCCTCATCGCCTGTTCCTGATAAACTACTATGCCGTAGGTCTCTTTCAGGATCGGCTCCAATAATTCATGGTCATATCTTATCTTTATCTCGCCGTGTTTCCTCTTCATAAATTCGTCAAGCATACCGCTTCCTATGGGGCCGGGCCTAAAAAGCGCTAAAAGGGCTATGATGTCCTCGAAACGCTCCGGATGCAACTTCTTTAAGAGGTCCCTCATCCCCGAACTTTCCAACTGAAAGACCCCTATTGATTCGGCGTTTGCTAATAATTTATATGTCTTTTTGTCTTCTAGTTCGAGTGACTCTATGTCTAATTCTATGCCTTGCGTCCTCCTTATTATCTTCATCGCTTCGCTTATCACGGTGAGGGTCCTCAGGCCCAATAAATCCATCTTGAGCAGACCTATCTTTTCAAGAGAAGTCATCGGATACCCTGTCGTGATCTGGCCTTCCTGAACCTTATAGAGCGGGGCGTAATTCACGAGCGGCTCCTCGCTTATCACAATGCCCGCGGCATGGGTG
>MHFL01000022.1:15555-20059 GCA_001804165.1 Omnitrophica bacterium RIFCSPLOWO2_01_FULL_45_10
GGGGTCCGTCCTATAAAGTGTTTTTAGTTCAGGCTCCTTCTCGAGAGCCTGGCTCAAAGTCATGTTCAAGTCGTTGGGCACGAGCTTCGCTATTCTATCAACGTCGCCGTAAGCCATGCCAATTGCCCTTCCCACGTCTCTTATCACGGCCTTGGCAAGCATCGTCCCGAAAGTTATTATCTGGGCGACGTTCTCTTTAGAATATTTTTTTATTACGTAATCTATGACCTCATTACGCCTTTCATAACAGAAGTCGATGTCGATGTCGGGCAAACTTATCCTTTCAGGATTCAAAAAGCGTTCGAATAGAAGGTCGTATTTTAGAGGGTCTATCGAGGTGATGCCGAGGCAGTAGCTTACTACGCTGCCTGCCGCGCTTCCCCTGCCGGGCCCGACGGGTATGTGATTCTCTTTAGCATAATGGACAAAGTCCCATGCTATCAAAAAATAACTTGTGTAGCCGAAATTTTCTATGATCTTGAGTTCGTGCTCGACCCTGTCGAGGAGCGCCTTTTCAGGATTGCGATATCGTGACTTCAGGCCCTCATAAGTGAGTTCCCTCAAAAAACCCTCTCTGGTTTTGTCTTCCGGAACCTTGTAGCGCGGCAGGTGGGCGGTATGAAAATCGAATTCTAAATTACACCTCTGGGCTATTTCGACGGTATTCCTGATCGCGTCCGGAGCTATATCAGCGAACGGCCGTATCATCTCTTCTTTTGACTTGAAATAGAATTCGTCCGTCTGAAAACGCATTCTATTGGGGTCGTCTATTGTCGTCTGAGTTTGAATGCATAGTAATATCTCATGCATCCGGGAATGAGCTTTCTCGAGATAATGAATGTCGTTCGTGGCGACGAGCCCTACGGACATCTCTTTGGACAATCTTATTAATTCTTGATTCACCTTCTCCTGTTCCGATATGAGATTGTCCTGGATCTCAAGATAGAAGTTCTCCTTGCCGAATATATTCTTATATTCGTCGATGACCCTCTTTGCCTGGTCCATCTGATTTGTCGAGATGAGATGGGGAATCTCGCCTTTCAGGCAGCTGGATGTGCAGATGAGGCCATCCTTGAACTTCGCGAGGACCTCCTTATCGATCCGTGGTCGATAATAGAATCCTTCGAGAAATCCTATCGAGACCAATTTCATCAGATTCTTATACCCTGTTTCATTCTTGGCCAAGAGTATAATATGGAACGAGGCCTCCTGTATCCCATGGCTCGATTTCTCGAACCTCGTATCGGGAGCAATGTAGACCTCGGATCCTATTATCGGTTTTATCCCGTTTTTCATGGCGAGGTCGTAAAATTCAATGGCGCCGAACATATTGCCATGGTCGGTTATGGCGCAGGCCTTCATTCCGCAGTTTTTCAATTTTTGCATGAGAGGTTCAAGAAGGCAGGCGCCGTCAAGAAGGCTGTACTGGGTGTGAACGTGAAGATGGACGAAATCGGAGTGCATTGTGACTTAGAATATATTTATCGTATTTCGTATATCGTACATCGCAAAAACAAATACGACATACGATATACGATATACGAATGACGTGACTATTTTCCCATTCCAACACGCTGGGCGACCTGGAAGACTTTTCCTTCGGTCTGGATCGAAGGGGCTATTATTATCTCGGTCCTGTGCATCTCCCTCATGTTTCTCGCGCCGACTGCTCCCATCGATGTCTGAAGGGCGCCGATTAGATTCTGAGAGCCGTCGTCAACCTTTGCGGGCCCGAAGAGTATTTCTTCTAAAGTGCCTGTTATCCCTACCCTGATCCTTGTGCCTCGCGGAAGATTGGCGTGCGGGGTCGCCATGCCCCAGTGGAATCCCCGACCCGGCGACTCTTTCGTTCTCGCGAACGCCGAGCCGACCATGACCGCATCCGCGCCGCAGGCGAAGGCCTTGCATATGTCTCCGCCGGACGACATGCCGCCGTCCGTGATGATTGGAATGTATCGTTTTGTTTTTTTATAATATTGACCGCGCGCCGCGGCGCAGTCAATCGTTGCCGTAACCTGAGGAACGCCTATGCCTAAGACGCCTCTTGTCGTGCAGGCGGCCCCCGGGCCTATTCCTACAAGGAGGCCGTTCGCCCCTGCCTCCAAAAGTTCCAGCGCGACTTCGTACGTAACGCAGTTTCCTATAATGACGGGCACTTTCATAGTTTTACAAAATTTACGGAAATCGAGCGCTTTATATTTTTTCGACAAATGCTTAACGGTCGTTACAGTAGATTGAACGACAAATATGTCAACCCCTGCTTCCTCGGCGATTCGGCCGAACCTCTCGGCTCTTTGCGGGATAGCGCTCACCACGGCCGGAACTTTAGATTTCTTAATCTCCTCTATTCTCTTTGAGATTAACTCCTCTTTTATCGGCTCAAGATATATGTTCTGGACGAGTTTCGTCGCCTCATCGCTCGTTGCGTGGGCTATTCTTTCCAATACCTCTTCGGGGTATTCATAGCGCGTCTGAACTCCTTCGAGATTCAAAACGGCCAGTCCCCCCATTTTCCCCATAGCGATGGCGAACTTAACATCAACGACGCCGTCCATCGCGGCAGCCAATATGGGAATAGCGTATCTCTTTCCGTCAATCACCCAGGATGCGTCAACCTCTTCCGGGTTTATGGTGACCCTTCCCGGAACGAGGGCTATCTCATCGAATCCGTAACAGCGCCTCGCCTTCCTGTTAACACCAATATAGAATTGCGCCATATTATCCTCTATTTTCACATATCATATAAGAGTGCATCCATTTTGTCAAGTGCGCTGGTGTAAAAAACCTAAACCTAAGTTGAGAGTGTTGAAAAACCTTATTTTGTCATTGCGAGCGAAGCGAAGCAATCTCTCTTTGAGATTGCTTCAGGCGCTTCGCGCATTCGCAATGACGGAGGAAATGGACTTTTTCAACACTCTCAAGTTATGTTCGCACAAGTATGCTAAATAGCTTACAGGGAAAATATTCCCTTTTCGCTTCGCTTCAAGGTCGGTCTTTTGTGAAGGCCGCGCAACCACTTTGATATATTACCGTTGTTATTGCCATAGGGCACACTGAAGTGTGCCCTACTACTATATTAATAATCCTTGACGGCAAAATCCGCCGATCCCTCGACTTCGCTCGGGATTCGGCCCTGAGCGTAGTCGAAGGGCCGAAAGGGCTCCTGCCGGTCAATCTGCCAAAACATCCTTTGGCACAAAATATTTTATGTTACCTAGCGGCGTGAGACAGATTGTTCAGATGTTTCTCTATGATAGGGAAGCCGTTATCCATAAAGATGTCTGAGCCTAAGGTTGTTTCGAACTTCCTAAAGATATCGTGCATTCCCCTATTATTCGTCAAAATGGCGTCTATTTTTTTCTTCCTTCTTCTTTTCCAAATTTTATATAACACTATTAACATGAATAATGGCCGGGGATAGAGAAAAAATCTTATGCCTTCATGGTCTATAAGTTTAAGATTTTCATTGAGCCTCGATACGGTAAAGATCCAGGTCTCATGCCCTATTTTTACTATTCTATTTATGTTGTGTGAGATTCTCGCCGTATCCTCCTGCGTCCCTGCGCTCGGCAAGACATAGGCAACCCTTAGGCGTTTGCCCCATTTTGAAATAAATCTGTTTTCGTTATCGCGAAATATGGCGGCTGTCTCGCCTACCGCGGAGAATGATTGACTTCCTTTATGATATACGTACGCCGCCTTCGCCCTGACGGTTTTATAACCTATGCCTTGAGCGCGCTTAGAATAATCCGTATCATCGAAGTATCCCATGCCGAAGGATTCATCCATATAACCGATTCTTTCTATGACCTCTCTCTTGACTACCATCGCGAATGCCCGTGCCGTAAACAATTCCTGGTACTTGCCCTTTAAGGCTCGAAGCGTTCTCGCGTAAGTTTCTGTGTCTAATTTACCCGACGATTGCCCGAACGTGTTGCTCGAAGGATTCACTATCCCTATCCCAGGATCGATTCTGAACAGATCTATCATCTCCTGAAGCCAACCGTCGGTTGCTGTAGTGTCATTATTCATGACGCAAACATACGGAGCGTCCGAGACTCTCATCCCTTGATTTACGGCCTTCACGAAACCGGCGTTCTCTTCGTTCCTTATTACGACGGTATCTTGATCCGGGTCCTGCCTTAAGGATTCAAGATAGGATCTGGCGGAATCTTCGCTCCCGTTATCGATCAGGATAAGTCTGTAAGGAACCCTTGTGTTCGCCTTTATGCTATCCAGACAAACCTTTGTCAGTTCCAGTTGATTCCAAACAGGGATTACAATATCGCATCTATCTTTCGTATTATTATTCAGGATGTCGGCGCTGCTTATTTTTGCCCATAATATCTCTCGCGGCGATAAGGCATTAAATTTTTCGCCCTTCGGGAATCCTATTGACATTGCATGAAGTTTGAATCGGCTGTATCTAATCAAATTCGACAACCCACTCGCAGAATGGAGGTTGATTTCACGTTTGAAAGACTTCCAAAGTCTTTTGGCGCGC
>MHFL01000022.1:20077-30223 GCA_001804165.1 Omnitrophica bacterium RIFCSPLOWO2_01_FULL_45_10
TGCATATCCGCGATAGGGCCTGGTTGACGAAAAGAAATTTCGCGCCTCTGACGGATAGAGTCAAAAAAAGATCCCAGTCTTCATGGCAGGCAAGCGTCTCATCAAAAGCAAGCCCTCTCTTAAAAATATCTCTTCTAAACATTGTGGTTGAGATATGAATAAAGTTACTGCGTTTTAAAAAATAAAAGATATCCCCGGAGAAATGCGCGAATGGACTCTCGGCCCTCGCATCAGTTCCTTCCATAAAGTATTCTTCATTTGTATATGATACATCATAGCGCGGGTGCTTCTCAAGCAGCGAAAGCTGTCTCGTTATCTTCGCGGGAAGAAACATGTCATCGGCATGCAAAATTGATACATAATCACCTCTCGCCAACTCCAGGCCGACATTCAGCGCGTGAGAGACACCGCGATTTTCTGTCTTTTTATATCTTATTTTATCCCCGCTCGCGTAGCGCTCTAAAATGTCTTCAGTATTGTCGGAGGAACCATCATTGACTACAACGATTTCAATGTTATCGTAATCCTGTTCCCATATGCTTATTAGCGCCCGTTCAATGCGCGGGGCGCAATTGTAAGCGGGAATTACTACGCTCACCTTTGGTATGGATGACACGGGCATGAGTCTTTCGTACGAATTTTTGTCAGAACTTGTAACTCTTCATAAAATTTTTATTGAACCGGCCCAATTTCAGCCTGTCGATCTTACGATACAATTTGACGGAATACGGTATGGTTGTAACTTCCTGAAGCGCCTTTCGCAAAAATTGATAATCCACGCCTTTTATTTTCGGAGCAGTCGGATTTCTTTTGTAGTTTTCGTGTTCCGTTATTAGCGATAGGCCGTGTTTCATGCAATATTCAAATAGCTCGCTCCCCGGCGTGGGGGTGTAGAACGTCGGACTGGGCATATACGGCTTAATCCTCTTTATCATCTTAACTGTATCCATGGCCTCTCGATTGGTTTCCGAAGGTATGCCGAGCATGAAATTCGCGAATATGCGTATGCCGAGCCGTTTGCATATCATCGCGGCCCTATAATTTTGCTCAACGGTGGTCCCTTTCCTTAAAAGATTCAGCACTCGTTGATTCCCGCTTTCAAACCCTATCAAAAGCATCGCGAGACCGCATTTCTTCATATCTTTAAAGAGGCCGGGATTCTTGACGATTATATCGGCCCTTGCCTGACAAACGAACGGCTTCTTGAAGCCCTTTCTTGAATATAGGCTCAAAAATCTCTCTACCCAATTGACATCCTCCACAAGGCAGTCGTCGTGTATCATGAGACTGTTGAGACCTATTCTATTTTTTGTAAGAGTAAGTTCTTCCATGAAACGCTCGACCGACATGCGCCTTACCTTAGGTCCGAAGAGCGTCCTTTCAGCCGGCTGGCAGAAATTGCAGTTATATCTGCATCCCCTGCCTGCCGTCGCGGTTATGAAGGGCATTTTTAAAAACGGCGATACAGGCGCCTCTAAAATGCTAAAGAGGGTTCTGTCGACAAAAGGTATCGTGTCAAGGTCCGGTTGCGCGCCAATGATGATTTTTTCTTTAATCTCGCCGGTTTGAATACCGCCAAGCGCCTTCGGAAGCGTAATCTCCGCCTCGCCCTTGAATACATAATCGATGTTTGTGTTATTCATCAATTCGGATCCCATGACGGTTGCGTGTATACCGCCTGCGATAACCTTTATACTTTTGTCAGTCTCTTTTACGATCTTCGCGGCCGCCGCGGCAGCATCGAAATCTAAACTCATTATGGTGATGCCTACAACATCGGGATCTACCTTCTTGATAATATCCGGCAGTTCTCCCCAGCCAAACAACTGCCTCAAATCTATTAAAGATACGGCAAAGCCTTCTTTCTTCAGAGATGAACTTATATAACACAGGCCATGATGTATCCATCCGGTCCTCGGCCTCATGCCATTTTGGGCAAATCCATCCATCGTTATAGCAGGATATAGCAGCGCTATTCTCATCCTATCCCTTTAATTCTCGCAAGACCTTTTTCATATCCTCCCAGACAAGACGTTTATCCTGCGGATTTCTCAATAGGTATGCCGGGTGATAAGTGGGCATAACCTTTGTGCCGAAATAATCCTTGAAACTGCCTCTCAATGCCGTAATAGAACTTTCGGTCCTTAAAAGGGTCTGGCTCGCGAATTTCCCCAGGGCGCATATGACCTTTGGTTTTATAATCTCTATCTGTTTTTTTAAGTTCTCTTCGCACGCCAAAATCTCGGAAGGAAGCGGCATCCTGTTATTCGGGGGCCTGCACTTCAACACGTTTGCGATGTAAACATCCTTCCGTTCCAGCCCCATCGCTTCTATAATTTTGGTCAGAAGTTGCCCCGCGCGTCCCACAAACGGAAGACCCTGCCTATCTTCTTCTTCACCCGGCGCTTCGCCGATGAACATGAGACGCGCCTTAGAATCGCCCGAGCCAAAGACCGAATTTCTCCTTGTCATGTATAGGTCGCATCCTGTGCAGTCTGAGACCTCTTTCTTAAGAGACTCAAGATCATCCGGTTTTCTATCGTTAATAGTCCGGCAATTTACTGAAAACGGAAAAATATATTCTTTGATACCCGACTCCGCCTCTAACTCCATGTAAGATTTCAAAGAATTTATTAGTTCCTTTATCTCTTTTTCCATATTCCACTCTACCCCCTTCGCTCTACATCTTTCCCTATGCAGCCGATTGCCAACCGCGCAATCTCATAACAGGCCTGAGGCTTTCTTATTCTTTTCGTGGCATCTTTCATCCCCCTCAATTTTTCTCTATTTGACGTTAGATCCTCAAGGGCGGGTTTAAGATCAGATAAATCCTCTATCTTTATTGCCGCTCCTCTATTAGTAAGAAAATCGGCATTGCGGGTTTCCTGTCCCGGGATTGGAAATATTATTATCATCGGAAGTTCCTTCGCTAAACTCTCGCTTATGGTTATGCCGCCTGATTTAGAGATCAGTATATCGGACACCTCCATATAATCATAGACATTATCTACATAACCCAGGACCTTGAGGTTCACCTTTAGCCTGCCCTTAATGGAGACAAGCCGTTTAACCAAACTTCTGTTATAACCGCAGATTGTTATAACCTGTATGCCGTGATTAGAAACGCCGTTTATGGTCTTCACAATATCCTCGATTGGGCCCACTCCGAAGCCGCCGCCTATGACAAGTACGGTAAACATGCCATCTTTTAAGTTATTCTTGAGCAATATATCTTCTCGGTCCAGTTTTCTTGTGAATTCCGGCTCTACGGGTATACCTATAATCCTTATGTCAGACAACTGCCCTATATTTTTTTTAAAAAGGTCGTCCGCCTCCTCTTGGCTGGACACGATATAGATATCCGTCGAATCGAGAATCCACCATGGGTGGAGCCCGTAATCCGTAACTACAGTTATAAGACATGATTTTAAAAGCCCTTTCTTCTTTAGGTGTGTCGCGGCCTCGCTCGGGAAAAAGTGGGTGGAGATGATAACGTCCGGCTCTAAGCTGATAAGGTAGTCGCGAAACCTGCGGGAGTTCAGACGGTTCGAGAATACCCGAAAGGGAGTTATTGATAAATTAATATAGTAGTTATCCGTAATGTAATATAATAGACCCCACAGCAAAGGAAGCCTGTTCACCAACAACAGGTAAATCTTCAAGTAGGCCCACTTGAAAAAACCGCTGGTATAATCCAACGAATCTATGAGAGATATTTCTACGCCTTCAGGCGCGATTTCATCGAAGGCCTTCTTGATTGCCATGGCGGCCTTAGTATGGCCTGTCCCGGCAGTTGCGTAAGTTATCAGTATTTTTTTCATGGGATAGGCTTACTTGAATATTTTGATATTCTCTTTCACCCAGACGATCAAACGGTCAAGGCCCTTAGCAGGGCTCGTTTTAGGGCGCCAATTTAATCCTCTCGATACCTTAGATATATCCGATATATAAACCTTCTGATCAGAAGGCCTCCAGTCAGCGAAACTATACTTCATCTCTATCCCTGTCCTCGCCTCAATCATCTCGATAAACTCTACAAGCGACGTCGTAAAGTCATGACCGCCGCCTATATTGTAGACATCATGCCGTGGGCCGGTTTTAAAAAATTTATCATATGCCTCTATCAAATCTTCAACGTACAGCAGGTCCCTCACCTGTTTCCCGTTCCCATAAATATTTATTCTACGTCTCAAGATATTCGCTATGACAAAGTGGGCCACCCAACCCTGGTCCTCGAAGCCGAATTGCCGCACTCCATAAATGCAGCTCATCCTGAATACGGCTGTCTTCATCCCATATATATGGGCGTACTCCTGTGTATATATGTCGCCGACATATTTACTCGCTCCGTAAGGCGTATGGCCCGTGAGGTCTATCGACATCTGTTCGGTGACGCCTTTTGTGCCGTCATAGACGAACCTCTTCTCTTTCTCCAGCAACTTTATCGCATCCACATTTTCGCCGAATACCTTATTGGTGGAACAATAAACGAACGTCGCGTCTTTTGATTTTTGCCTCAAGCACTCTAAGACATTTAATGTCCCGAAGGCGTTTATGCTGAAATCTTCCATCGGCATCCTCACGGATGATGGAACGCCTGGTTGACCCGCCGTATGGACGCACAGATCCACCCCTTTTCCTATCGCGTCCAAAACATCTTTTTTATTTCTGATATCGCCTTTTATTCTTTTTATATTCTTATATTTTTTCAAATAATTCCAGTTGTATTCAACGCTCCCCTTATCATATCCGAAAAGCTTCGAACGCATTAGATTATCCAGCGCGATAACCTTTTCGCCTTGCCTGGCGTAATACTCTGCCGCATGACTTCCAACCATGCCTGCGCCGCCTGTTATCAATACCCTCATATCTCATCTCCTCGTTTTAATATGAAATCGACCGCACAGGCCAAATCCTTAAATATGTGGTCCGGTTTCACATCCCATTTCTTTACCTCTTCCAACGCAGTCTTGCCGCTTAAAACCAAAATTGTCTTAAGGCCTGCCCTCTTCCCCGCCTCCACATCCACCCTGCCGTCTCCGATAAAATAAGAGCCGGCTGTTTTTATTCCCATTTCTTCTTCGGCTCGCCGGAAAAGGCCTGTCTTTGGCTTTCTGCAATCGCAGGCGTCCGAATCCTGATGCGTGCAGTAATATATATTCCTTATCCTTCCGCCGGATTTTTTTATCGCCGTTAACATCTTTTCGGTCACGCTTTTTAATTTGCGTTCGGTATAGATACCCTTGCTCACGCCGGCCTGATTAGAGATGATAATTATTTCATAACCGCTATCGTTCAGTCTTCTTATCCCCTCCATCGCGCCGGGCAAAAAATGGAAATCCTCCCATCTTGTAACATAATTGTGCTCCGTCCATCCTCCGGGATCTTTATTTATCACCCCGTCCCTATCTATGAATATGACCTTTTTATTTTTTGACATAGATATGGGCTGTGTCTATGATTGTGCTCAATTTATAATTTTCTCTTATAAATTTATCCAATGGACCCAGCGAAGATTCATCTGTGCCGTAAGAGCGCAAAATAACAAACCTTGTTTTATCTCGCTTAAGCGATTCTATCATCTCTTCCTGAATGTTAAATCTAGACTGTAATCCGGCGCAGAGTTCATAGTATTTAACGGCGCTCATGCGGCCCGTCAAAAAGTATAAAACGTGATACTGATTAAATTCTCTGACGGAATGGTCCATATTACCCACATAGATTTTTTCGTTTTGCTTAGTGTGGTCCTTCACGAACGCCACAAGAGAAATAATCGCGTCTCTTCCGTCATCGGGGACATAGAGAGTCCCCCGGTCGAAATGTACCGGTTCTATCTCCCTCTTTATGTGCGCCTTCACGAAGGTCTCTTTAAGATAACTCTCCGCGGCTATATATAGAAGCAGGGCCATGAAAAGCGACATAACTGACACTATAGATATCCTTGCTGTTCTTAATAACATATTCTTGATCGGCGCCTCGCTCGTAAACATCGCGGCAAATAGAATCGCTGAAGGCGCGAACGCTGAAGCGAGATGAGGCAGATCGGTTCTTATCATCACCTGCTGCAAATATAGAATACCCAACAGCAAAATCACTGTTAGGGAGATTATTTTTTTATCTAATATTTTTTTTGAGACAATGTCAATGATGAGTAATATGGCGCTCGCCGCGCATGTCAATATGGGGACATAAAACTGGTTATTCTTGATGAACAACGAACCTCTATGGAATATCATGCTCGGGTTAAAGCAGAATTTCGGGAACGGTACCGCTGCCTTAGCGATATACTCTGATGGAAACATGAATAGCGATCTCAATGCATCGTTTAAGGCCTGATTTTTATATAACCATACTCCGAGGGCAGCGATAAAAAAACAGGCGAAAGCCGCGTAAATAGAAAGCAAGCGGACCGTCTCTTGAGCAATTTCAGCCGCGGAACTTTTGCCATATTTTCCTTTTCTTATCGCGTGCATCCATATGCCTGCCGCTCCCGGTATTGTCGTCCATAACCCCGCATCATGCCTAAAGATAAATACGAGGCCCGCGAAGAAACCTGAGAAGACGAGGTAACCCATCCTTTCCTTTTCAAAAAAATTGAGTAGGAATAGAACGGACAAAAGACTCAGGGCAATGGCGGGCCATGTCGGAACCGCTATGGGTCTTCCATAGGAAGAAATAACGATTAAACAGAGTATCATTCCAAGGAGCGCATATTTCGATGATGTGACCTTCTTGCCTATATAAAAAACCAACAGGCATATAAGCGTCTCGACAAGAATGGTATAAAAACGCGCTACAGCAAAATAGGCCCCGAAAATTTTGAAAAGAAGCGCCAGCACGTAAATTTGCGCCGGCGGATAAAGCAAAATAAAAAAATCCCTGTAGGGGAACATGCCCTTATTTATCATGGAGGCCGCCTCCAGCATGAAACCTTCGTCATAGGGATGCCAGTATTTGTTATGGCTTGGCAGGAAATAGAGGAAACAGATAATGAACAAAAGGAGCGCTAATCTGATTTTTTTCATAATCTCGGATCTTCTTTTAAAATAGTCGCCATCCAAAATACAGCCAGAGGAAGAAAATGTAACAAAAACCTGCTCCATGTTCGGCCCAAGGACCATTCTATGGGTGAACTGTTAATCAGATACATTAATATATATCCGGATACAGATAGAAATAAAAATATTGTGACATATCTTTCTCGCGCGATGAAAATAAAGCGACGCTTTACGATCAATATAAAAAATAGAACGATCCATAATAAGTTCCACTTTTTAAACCCAAAGGCCTGCTTCTGAAACTCATATATTATCGGCACTATCTTATAACTCTGACTAATAAGGTTCGCTGGACTATAATTGATTAAACTTATCTCGTCGTTAACTAAGCCTGCTGATTTCTTAATGATGATCCACGGTAGTGAGATGGCAAAAATGATAAAGGCATATGTAAATAGATACCAAAGTTTACTCCATATTTTCTCGCGGCAATCAAATATGAAAAAAAGCACGACCATGAAAATATTTATCGCGCAATACATAAACCCTTCGTTTTTCGTCCAACCGGCTAGTCCAGCCATAACCGCCGATATCATAAGAAAACACACTGCTTCTCTATTTTGAAACCAGAGAAATAAGAATAATGCGCTCGTCAAACAGTAAAACGACAAAGGAAGGTCGAGATAACCATTGGTCGCGTATGCGCTGAATTGTGGTACACTTGCCAGAAGAAATGTAAAAAGAAGCGCGTACGATGAATTTGCGAAGCGCCTTATCCCAAAATAAACAACCGTCAATATGCTGACAAAATATAACGGGAATATAATCTTTACAAGTTGATCGTTAAGGTTTCCCAAAAATAGATATATGAGGGTTTCGGACAAGGGTATATTGAGAGGATAGTCGGGATGGGGAAAAACGAATGTGACTCTTGAAAAGAAATCATGAGGTATTGACTTAGACAGATAGAATATCTTAGCCTTTATCGCATATATCGCTATCGCGTCATATGACTCAAGCGGTTTTATCAGTGCCCGAAAAAACGCATATGCGGCCTCGAATGCGATTCCAATAATAAAAAAAGTTTTCAAAAACCGATGGTTCTTGTCATCCGCTTTGAAAGCGGCCGTGAGAGTGGCTTTTTTGTGATTTCTGAAATAGATGATTGAATTTAAAAGAACGAGCGCCGACCATGGCGTTATTATTTTAAGAGGTGTAAATCCGATATTGAAAAAATAAAAAAAAATCATGCCCAGGCTCATGAATCCCAAACCAAGGCCGTAAGATACAGCGAGCCTTTCTGAAAAATGCAGATTACTTTTATATCGAAAACTCAAGGCATACAGGATATTCCAACCTATGAAGGTTATCGTTATAATGGCTATGCACAATCTTACAAATTCCAATTTTTATATATCGCCTTTTCTTTTGAGGATATATCTTACATAATCCAATCGAATGAACGTCTCGTAGCCCGCCTTCGCGATCATCGGTTTATCATATACGAGTATAAAGTCCGGGTAATCTTTCTTTTCCAGATGAGGATATAAATAATAAGCGGCTCTTCTCATGTCGACGGATTCTGGTTCAACACCGACCCATCCGTAATTCGCTAAAGGAGGAAGCCTTTCATTACAGAAGGTCAAAAATTCATAAAACCTATCCCCTGTTACATATGATCGCTTTCCTTCGAGCGACCTGAAGATAAGGGCCTTATAATCGTAGAAATACCCTTTTCTAAATAATTCCCTCGTTATAAAAGATACCCATAAGATGAGCCAGATCCCCAACGTTATCTTGAAAATATTCCCCTTCATCAGTCCGTGAATCTATATTTTACGATCGCCCATAAAGCGCCGAGACCGTGCCGCCATGATATCTTCTTGCCTTCGGCGTAACTCCTGCCATAATAAGATATAGGCAGTTCGTAAACTCTTAACCTCTTATTCTTCAGGATCTTAGCGGTTAATTCGGGCTCGACTGAGAAATCATTGGATCTGATTTTGATATTATCGATGACCGATTTCTTGAACATCTTGTAGCAGGTCTCCATATCCGTAAGCGTGGAATTATAGAAGAGGTTCGTCAAAAATGTAAGAAAATCGTTGCCAATTCTATGCCAGAACATGTGGACTCTCTGGGGCTTACCGCCGGAAAGCCGGGAGCCATATACCACGTCGGCAACGCCGTTTTCTATCGGTTTTACCATCTCTATAAATTCCTGAGGATCGTACTCGAGGTCGGCGTCCTGCACAACGACGATATCGCCGGTAATATGCTGAAATCCTGTCCTGAGCGCCGCCCCTTTACCCAAATTCTTATCGTGGCAATAGATTCTCACACGCTCATCGCCAAGGTTTGAGGATTTCAGAATTTCTCTTGTCCCGTCACAAGAGCAGTCATCGACTACTATCACTTCTTTTACCAAATCTATCCGCAATAGTTTGTTCAGTATCTCCAAAACCGTGGATTTTTCATTATAGACCGGCATGACCACTGACAATGAACTTTTGCCCATAATCTTTATGTTTCCCTTTTATTTAAACACAGTTCCCAGTACTTTGCCCATCGCAGGAAATAACTCCATGAAAAAAGAATGCAGAAGATCAGACCATGTAATCCATCTTTATATCCGGCTTTTTTCACATAGGTTTTAAAGAATATCTTTATGGGTTTCAAAGTGAGATTATATCGGACTTCACCGGATTTAGTAGAGCCGTATTTCTCGAACATCTCCTTTGCCTCAACCGATGTGTACCTATCCTGCTTATTAATAAACTGACTTATTGAATTAAACGGATAGTGATTTATGCTGAAATCGACATCTTTGACCTCGCCATCCACCTTCACCAGATGATGGACCTTCCCTTCGAAATGAACGTTCTTTCTTCTGTAAAAGTTTATGATCCTGTGATGCCTTCCGCCATGCTCCATAAAATGACCAAGGAAATATTGTTTCCTCAAGACGTTATATGCTGAATGCCTTGTGCCATTTTTTAGAATCTTTTCTATATCGATACGCGTCTTTTCGGGTATCTCCTCGTCCGCGTCTAAAGCAAGAACCCATTCGCCTGTCGCGTTTTGGTTGCCTATATTGCGCTCGAGGCCGAAATCGCCTTCAAACTTATGCATTACGACCTTTGCCCCG
>MHFL01000022.1:30230-56323 GCA_001804165.1 Omnitrophica bacterium RIFCSPLOWO2_01_FULL_45_10
TCGCGATCTCTACGGTTTTATCCTGGCTGTATCCGTCAACCACGACGATCTCATTTACCCACTTTACGCTCTCGAGACAGCGTCTTATGTTCTCTTCCTCGTTAAATGTTATTATGACCGCTGATATGGCCGCTTTTTCCCCCATTTCCCTCACCTGAATTTTAATTCCCTGTATTTCGCGTAACTGACTATCTGATACAGCGAAGCTAAACATGCGATCATAAACCCTATGAAGCCATCCCTATACCCTTTTTTAAAAAAGAAGGTTCTTACGAATCTATCCATGACGCGCCATACCGCGTGGACGAAGTTCATCTTATACGCCGCCTTTTTAGGATCTTTA
Organism: Omnitrophica bacterium RIFCSPLOWO2_01_FULL_45_10; assembly: GCA_001804165.1. Classification (GTDB taxonomy): domain Bacteria; phylum Omnitrophota; class Gorgyraeia; order 2-01-FULL-45-10; family 2-01-FULL-45-10; genus 2-01-FULL-45-10-A. The sequence continues at coordinate 30,574 of MHFL01000022.1, forward strand.
AGGTATAACTTACGCCACTTTACCGCCTCAAGCGTAGTCTGAGCGTTGAATTTCTTCAAAAAATCTTCCCAGTCATCATAGGTATAATGGTTGATGTCATTTTCAAGAAATGAACGCGTTCCGCCCATCATTATGGATCGCGGATGAACTTCGGCCTCTTCCCATTTGAATTTATCTTTTTTGAACAGTTTCATCTGGGCGGCAGGGTATAATCCCCCGCCTTTAATCCAGTAATCACCGATGAAATTCTTGCGCGGGATAATAAAGATACTGCATTCCGGATCTTTGAACAACTTCTCACTTATCTCTTCTTTTAGTCCATCCGTAACCCTTTCATCCGCGTCTAAGCTCAAGATCCACTCATTTGAGGCCTGCGAGTACGCCCAATTTCTATGCCTGCCCTCGATATCCATCTTTCTTAAGAACACTTTCGCGCCCAGCGCCTTCGCAAGCTCAGGCGTTTTATCGCTCGATTCATCGTCCACTACAATAATCTCATCGACCCACCCCTGAACAGATTTTATGCAGTCTGAAATCCTTTTCTCCTCATTTTTTGTTATGATAACCGCTGATATAGATAACTTATCCATATATTTCATCCCAGAAGTAAAATCACTTATGTCCAAATTAAACCATAACTCCCGACGGAACCTCTATTATGAGATTCGATCTTTGGCTACCCCTCACCCTTGCCCTCTCCCCTAAAGGGGGGAGGGGATTTCCTCATAATTTCCTCTCCCCCGAAGGGGGAGAGGATTAAGGTGAGTGGGAAATTACGCTAATTTGGACAGCAATGAAGCAAAATATTTTGCAAACTGTAGGCGGCCAATGGCAGGATGCCCTTGAGGCGTATAAATTTTGCCAAGCCGACATTACCAATAAAGATATTTTGAGTGGTTTTACAGTAAAACATATTAAGCGCATAAATAGTTCCTAATTAATAATCCTTGAAGGCAAAATTAGACGAAAGGGCACCTGCCGTCAGCCGCCAAAAATATCAATTGCGCAAAATATTTTACTTCTCATTTCGCAGCATCTCCCAATACTTCGCGTAACTTAAGACCTGATAGAGCCCGCTTGAGTATGAAACCATCAGACCTAAAAATCCATCCCTAAAACCCTGCTTTAAAATGTAGGCGCGTAAAAATCTATCCACAAATTTTCTGTACATCTTTAAAAATCCTATCTTGCGCCTTTCCTTAAACCACTTCTTCGCTTCTAATGTAGTCTGATTGTTTAAACTTTTAAAGAAGTCATCGAAATCCCTGTATGAATAGTGGATTATGTCTTTTTGAAGACGGTCGTAATTTTCTTCTTCGATGTATACGCGCGGGTGCACCTCTGCTTCTTCGTATCTGAATTTGTCCTTTTTAAAAAGCCGTATCTTTCCCGCAGGATACCACCCGCCGTATCTGATCCACCTTGAGCCGATATATGTCTTTATCGGAATGGCGTAAGCATAGCGCCTTATGGGTTTGCTAAAAAGCTCCGTCAATTCATCTCTCAACGCTTCACTTACCCTTTCATCGGCGTCGAGACTTAAGACCCATTCATTCCTCGCGAGACTATACGCGTAATTTCTGTGAGCCCCCTCTATCTCCATCTTCTTTAAGAATACCTTGTCTGTGGACTGCCGCGCTATTACCTCCGTCTTATCGGTTGAGTAATCATCGACAACGACAACTTCATCCGCCCAGACGGCGCTCTTGAGGCAGTCCGCTATATTATCTTCTTCGTTCTTCGTTATCACGACTACCGTTACAGGAACCTTATCCATGAAATGGGGCCTCTCAATAATAACTGACCCTGGCATTATGCAGGAAACTTAAACCCCTTAATAACCTGTAAGCGCCTTCGCTTCCGACAAATATCTCATTGAATTTTTTCTTTTTCTTTAATACCACAAAAATAGAATTCAGATAAAACCATTTTTGGGAAAATCTTATAATTTGAATGTTGGAATGTTTGGGCACGTCAATCGCTTCCTTCGAGAAATACCATATCCAATTGCCTTCTCTTGCCAATTTCAGAGATTCCGATCTTAACTTTTCCAAGACGTTGTCATCATACCAATCAAGGATATACGCTATCCTTTTCGATTTGCCCCACCTGAACTCGTATATCTGGCTATTTCTTTTGAATTCTTCATCGAATGTCTTCAAGTGATTAAATGACGCGTTTTCGCGATGATAGACATAAGCGCCGCAGGCCCTCACGCATCTATAACCTTCCTTAACCGCCCTTCGGGAAAAATCTGTATCCTCGAAGTTCCCCATACCGTAAATTTCATCAAACAATCCAATTTTATTGATAACTTCCCTTTTTATGAGCATGCAAAATCCAAGCGCTGCTCCGACCTCCACAGACTCTTCCGTCTCACTTTTAAGTTTTTCCGCGAATAGTTCAATTGGCTCTCCTTTTTCAGGACGCTGACCCAGACTATTGGATGAAGGATTCACTATTCCTATATCGCTTTTGCTCTCCGCGACGCTAATCATTGTTTTGAGCCATCCCTTCATAACGAGTGTATCGTTATTTAATATGCAGATATAAGGCGCGCTTGAAAGGCCTATGCCTTGATTCACTGCTTTTATAAATCCTATGTTCTTATCGTTTCTAACCGAAAGGATCTTTGCGCCTTCCCCGCTGCTGGAATTTATGTCAAATTTTTTCTCAAGAGCTATGAGATATTCTTCGGTCTCATCGCTGCTTGCGTTATCAATGATTATGATCCTAAAAGGATAGGATGTGTTCTTAAGGATGGCATCTATGCAGTCCTTCGTAAGGGCCGATTGATTCCAGACCGGTATAATAATGTCGCATCTCATATCAGACTTTCGAGGTTACATCCACTATCTCGTCGATTCTATCGTTATCCTTTTCTATATCTATAAAAAAGCTCGGCGCGCCTGCCTTGGATAATATCCTGCTTAACTTAATATCGTCGCTAAATACCAAATTATAGCGCTTGGGCTCCTTCTTCATTTTATTAAAAAAAACGACCGTTGGGAAAAATGGCCTGTAAAAAAGGCGCGGGAACGCATGTTGTCTTATGTTGATATGCTCAAAGGGGACGGTGTTGACAGGATTCCATAGATACACTATGTGCTGTTTTCTTGCGAGAGAAAAAAGGATATGCGATAATTTATTTTCATTCACTGTTTTTGAGACGATGAAAACTATTTTCAGTCTCCTGCCCCATTTTGAGTAAAAGAGCGTTTTATTATTCTCGTGAAGGGCGCGCCGCTCCCTGTCCTCAAAGAGCGCGGAGAAGGTCGAATCGCGAAGATGCTCAACGAAGACCTCATTTGCCCTCACGCACTTGAACCCCTCCCTGCTCGCTCTTACGGAGTAATCGTCGTCGTCGTAATAGCCGAGCCCGTAAGACTCATCGAAGAGGCCTATCTTCTCCACTACGCTCCTCTTTATCAAAATACAGTATCCTCTGCAGAAATCTATCTCGACAAAACGTTTTCCTGATTCTATCTTTTTTTTGATATCAAATCTGGGGTTGACCAAGCCGATCTCTTTTTCCAATTCCGCTACATCTATCAGTTTAGAAAGCCAATCGTCTGTTCTAACTACGGTATCATTATTCATTATGCATATATACGGGCTTAAAGACAGCTTCAGCCCCTGATTTACGGCCTTAACCCATCCTTTATTAGAATTGTTATGAATGACTATCGCCTCCCGAATCTTCTTTTTCGCGTCGGCCTGGGCTTGATGAGAGACATAGAGCGAGTCGAGAAAATCCCTTGTTTCGCGATCACTTCCGTTATCAATCAGGATCAGGTTTGACTCAGTATCCGTGCGCTCATATATGCTCCCTAAACAGTTCTTTGTCACGTCGAGTCTGTTAAAGACAGGGATTATTATATCGCACTGTGCCAACTTCATCTTCTTTCCCTCTTTATAGAAAGCGCCGCCTTTCTTCCCTTCTCCTGACAATCGTTTATACCCTCTCCGAGAAGCATTTTAACCGTATTCGAGCCAATGAGTTTGGCAAACGGCGATATGAATTTTGCGAGACGCTCATCAGGCGTAAAAATAGCATCAAATTTTTTATCCCGCATTCTTAATCTTTCAAGAATCTTGCAGACAATCGCTGATTGAAATAGGGCCTTCGGCAATTTGAAATAAGAGATTCTGATATTTTGATGAGGAGGAAGTTTGGTTTCCTCCAAAATCTTGCCTATAATTTTTTGCGGCTCCTTTGATCTCTCTTTGAAATTTATCCACAAGTTCACCCAAGACCATTCTCTGGCAAGGCCGTAGGCGAAGCCTATAAGGCGCGATAATGTGCCGATTTCCAAATCATCCATAGAGACCGCTATGCCGATGCGCAAGTGCCTTCCCCATTTATCAAAATAAATTTTTTGATTTCGTCTCACCCATTCTTCCCTGTCGCCTGATCTGTTAAATGATCCGTGCTGACGATGGTATACGTAAGAATCTTTTATCGCCACGCACCTATAGCCGGCTAGATGGGCGCGCATAGAATAATCTGTGTCGTCATAGCCTCCTAGCCCGAAAGACTCGTCTAAAAGTCCAACTCTATCGATCATCTTTCTTTTTATGAGCATGCAGAACCCCTGGCACTGGTTCATCTCCATATATTTACCCCTGTCTCTGGACAGGATTTGAGCGTATTCATCGAGCGGCATATTGCCATGCCCGTCACACTGGGGATTTACAAGGCCTACCTCATCATGACTGTCGGCAAACTCTATCATCCTTTCGAGCCATCCTGGCGCGGGTATGGTATCATTATTCATTATACAAACATATGGGCTATCAGAATGTTTCAGGCCCTGATTAACCGCCTTCACGAACCCTAAATTTTCGTCATTATTCACCAGCATTACTTCCTTGGGCCGATTTTTTTCCAGATTCTTAAGATAATTTTTAGTCTCGAATTCGCTGCCATTATCTATTAATATTAGTCTGTAGGGATAATGCGTATTTTTTAAAATAGCATCTACGCACTCTTTTGTAAATTCCAACTGATCCCATACCGGTATTATTATATCGCACTTCATCGTAAGGATAGGCCGTCCTCGACAATTTTCAGCACCTTGTCGCTATCTATCTTTTTAAGACAGTCATGGGTTTCGCAAGCCTTATGTTTAAAATTCCTGTAACATGGCCGACAGTTTACGCCATCAGCTGTAACGACCTTGTCGCGGTCCGATGGCGGATATGGGCCATAAACATTGCTATCCACTGGGCCAAATATTGAAACAGTCTTCACCTTTTGGCTGACGGCTATATGAAGTATACCTCCGTCATTGCACAATATAAGGTTGCATCTTTTAATGAGCGCTATAGACCGTGGAAGCTCTAACCTGCCGCATAGATTTATAACGTTGCCGCCCAAGGCTGTCTCTATTGGTTTACAAATATTCGATTCTTCTTGAGACCCAAAAATCAGAAAAAATGCCCGACTTCTTTTTCCAAGCAATTTCAACGCCACCCGGGCGAAATTTGCCGGATCCCACCTTCGATAAACAGCATTATTTCCCCAGCTCTTCCCTCCGCCCGGAGCCAGGCCTATCAATTCTTTGGTCAACAGATTATTTTCGCTCAAGAAATCTTGAGACCATCGTTCGAGCTCACCAGATAAAGTAACCTCAAGATTCTTATCGTCGAAGGTTTTTATGCCGACCAGCGCCAAAATGTCAAGATAGTGTTCGACTACATGCCTGTCATAAAAACCGGGTATATCCAATTTATCGGTCAAAAACCTGCCTCGCCCCCTATAATTGAACCCTATGCGTTTTTTAATGCCGGCTGTTTTCAGAAGCAATGAGATTTGATGCCCTAACGATAGATCGACGACCAGGTTGTATCGATTTCTTTTTATTTCTTTCATGAATCCTATAATTTTTTTGCCGAATTCGATTCCCGAATTCTTGAGCGCTGATCTGAATTCATCCTTCTCAAACACTATCACATTATTGATATTTTTATTGTTACGGAGCAAGCATTGTGTTCTCGCATTGCACATATAGTCTATTTTAGCGGTTGGAAAGTTACTCCTAAGCGTTTTGAGAAGCGGGGTGGAAAATAATAGATCCCCTATGCCGAAGGTATTCACAACAAGTATCTTATCGTATCCTTTGTTCATCAGTCGCCTGCCTCGGGTTCATGCCCCTTAAACTCATCATTATGCCCAAAGAAAACCAAAATAAAGTAACCAGCGGGAGGGATTGCAGGTTAGTATCGAAAAAACTGTGGGTTAAAAAAGCCAGCAATCCGCCCGCCAGGCCAAGAGATAGATATTTATACCATGGGTCGGAACACTCTTTAAAATATCTGAAAACGGACCTGAACGCGCTGCCGATTAACAGCAAAAAAGCCGTCAAGCCTATGATGCCGGTGTCCGCGGCAATCTGCAGGAATCCATTATGAAAATGACTGCCTCGTTCATTTTTATATTCATCTTCCCGCAATTCCTTGAATTTGAGAAAGGAGGTATTGAGACCATTTCCTATGATAGGGTGATCCGAAAATATCTTCCATCCAATGCGCCACATATAAAACCTATCCTGCATGCTACTGAAGCCAAGTATGTCCTCGGTTCGCGTCTTAGGCAAAAGGGCCATCGATATGACCATGATCGAAAAAAGCAATACTATAATCGCTTTTTTCTTCTGAATGAAAAGTATTGAAATAAAGGAAATCAAAACTCCCAGCCATGAACTCCTTGTATTTGTCAGATAGAATAAAAATGAGAATGGGCCTAAAAATGCGCCCAACATTAGCCGCATATTGTTCTTGGTGCCCCAAAGAAAAAGGCATAAGGCGCTCATGAGCGCGATCACCATCCATGCGGATAGGTCGTTCGGGAACGGAAATGGGCCTGTGGGAAAGCCGAGATAATCCATTCTACGATCCGTTAAGGGCGCGAACTTAAAAGAGGGATAGAGCCGTATCAGATCAAAATGAACTATGTAGTATTGAATATAACTATCGATCATAACTATGATGGCTGACATGAAAATAAATTTTAAAAGATTGTTTAACTTGATCTCGGTATCGATCGTCTCAACGACAACAAAATACAACACTATATACTTCAGGCACTTGGAGAAGAGGGACACCGCGACCAACCCTTTATAGTCGGCATTTAGCATCGAGACGAGATTCACAAAAAAGAATAGTATTAACCATGCATTCAAAGGCGTATTCTTTAGTTTCAATTCCTTAAGCGCCAATTTTCTAAGCGCCCATGAAATGATGGCAACTATGATAGAAATCTCTATGATCGATTTTGAAAATGGCAGGAAGAATATCAAAATATATAAAGACCACTCTGTGATCTTGGAAAGGATATTTAAAAAAATCCGCGCATTTTTATGTATGGTTGTTTCCATTTTGCCTTCTCAACTTTGCGCTCCTCGACCTTACAAAAGATAAATAAAGACCTAATCCTATCATCATCGTCATCGTCGCAATAACAATCGCGGCGGCTATAAATGTCGATGAGACCGATACCAGGACGGCGCTTGAGCCCAATAAAATTGAGATTATGTAGAGTAATAAAACAGCCCTGGTCTTCTTCAGTCCCAAAGAGGCTAATATGTGGGATGAATGATCCCTTCCTCCTAGAAAGACAGGCCTTCTTTCTCTGAGCCTTAAAAATGTTACAAGGGTTGTATCAAATATTGGGTAGCCCAAGATGAGAATCGGCAGTGACAGCGATAGGCTTATCTTCTCCGTCCTCCATGTCCCCAAAATAGCAATGCAGGCCAAAATAAATCCCAGGAGCATGCTTCCGGAATCGCCCATGAATATGCTCGCCTTAGGAAAATTATGTTTTAGAAATCCAAGGCAGGCCCCTGCCAGGGCAAAGGATACAATAGCCGCGTACATGTCAGAGCCGCGAAGAGCGATTATGCCAAAAAAGAGCGAAGAGATCCCCGCGATGCCGCTCGAGAGTCCGTTCAGATTGTCCAAAAGATTAAAGGCATTCGTTATCCCTACAATCCAGAAGACGGTGAAGAACATGCTAATATAATAATCTTCAAACGTAGTCACCCTGAAGCCCGCTTTATACACTATAAGAGCCGCGAGGATCTGCCCCGAGAGTTTCATTTTAGGCATCATCCCAAGCTTGTCGTCAATGACGCCTAAAATAAATATGATGGTCCCTCCCATCAGAATACCGCCCATGTAATTGTTTATGTCCGTTGTAAATAATACGGCTGCGAGAAAGGCCATATATATGGCAAGGCCCCCCAGAAGCGGCATGGGGTGCGCATGTGACTTTTTTTGATCCGGGAGATCCAATAATTTTATCTTGAAGGCTATCTTCTTTACCAAAGGCGTAAAACCGTATGAGATGATAGATGCTATAAAAAAAGCTCCCAACGTGTCCTGTATTGTAAACATTTTATTTTATCTATTTTTATTTTTGAAAAAACTTGATCGTTCTTTTCAGTAACTCATCGATGTGAACCTGCGGCGAAAAATTTATAAATGTCTTTATCTTGGATATATCGGGTTTCCTGTGCCGCATATCCTCAAACCCCTTTTCATACGCCCTCTCGTATGGAACGAACTCTATTTTAGACGATGAATTGGTAAATTTCTTGATCTTCTTCGCAAGGTTAAGTATGGTTATGCTTTCAGGATTCCCTACGTTAAAAACCTCTCCCACTGCCTCCGGCTCATTAACCAAACCCGTGACCGCGTTAACAGCATCATCTATGTATAAGAAACATCTTGTTTGTCCGCCATCGCCGTATACTGTAATCGGTTTATTCAGGAGCGCCTGTTTTATAAAGCGCGGTATCACCATGCCGTAACGGCCCGTCTGCCGCGGTCCGCAGGTATTGAAAAATCTAACGATGATAACAGGCAATTTCTTCTCGCGCCAATACGCGAGGGCCAGAAATTCATCCAACGCCTTGGTGCAGGCATAACTCCAGCGCGTGATGGTAGTAGACCCCATCACCCTATCGTCATTTTCCCTAAAACATTTCTTCCCGGGCCTATCCTTGCCATACACTTCAGATGTAGAGGCGAGCACGACCTTCTTCTTTTCAATCGCATTTGCCAACTCAAGGATTATCTCTGTCCCCTTTACGTTTGTCCTGATCGAATCGAGAGGATTATCAATTATATATTTAACTCCAACGGCAGCGGCCAAATGAAACACTATGTCTGAGTTCTTAATCAATCGGGCCATGACTTTCTCATTCATGATATCGTTCATGATAAAATGAAATCCTTTATTATGCTCTAAGCGTTTTATGTTTTCAATGCTCCCTGTCGACAGATTATCTATCGCCGAAACACGCCACTTTTTATTCAATAACCGCTCGCAAAGATGAGATCCTATAAAACCAGCCCCGCCAGTAACAAGCGCTTTCATGTCATCACACCCTTCTTTTTTAGGAGATCTTTGTAAAGTATATCCATATCATTCGCAAGCCGTTCTCTTATATATATCTTTCTGGAATATTCTCTCGCCGCCTGACCCACCTTTCGCGACATCTCATCGTTACTGAGCAACTGCATAATATAGCCCGCAAGACTCCTTGCATCCCCCCTTTGCACAAGATAACCTGTCCTTGAATGAGAGACGATATCCCGAACACCCCCCACATCGGTCGCGACAACGGGTCTTCCGGCCAGCATCGCCTCGATTAAAGAAACAGGGGTTCCCTCGTTTATGGAGCATAGCGAGACAACATCCATATCGGCATATATCTTGGCCAAATCTTTTCTCCAACCGGTGAATACCATCCTCTCAAGCAGATCATTTTCTTTAGCGTAGGCTGATATGCTCTCTCGCATATCACCGTCGCCCACTACGACAAATTTTATATCCAATTTCGCGCCGTTCTCCGCCATAATGATCTTGGCTGCGTCTATGAACATCTTGTGATTCTTGATCGGCGTCAAACGTCCTACAATTCCAACAAGCCTTGTTTCATCATAAAGATTCAACTCTCTTTTAAATTGCCCTTTTAAAGATTCACAATTTAAAAATAGTTCTGTCTCCACCCCCAAGGGTATCACGGATAGTTTCGATCTATCAGTTATTCCTAAGACATGCATTATTTGTTCTTTTAGCGTTGGGCTCAATACTATGATCCTGTCAGTAAACCTTGCTAAAAATCTTTCCACCATTTTAAAAAAAACTGTTTTCTTGCCGCCAAAGTAGCCCTCGAAGATGTGGCCGTGAAAGGTATGAACCCTGATCGGAACGCCTGTGATGAAGGCCGCCATCCTACCCAGCGCGCCTGCCTTGGCTGTATGTGTATGCACTATATGGGGCCTCTCGCGCAATATTATAGATATGATCTTAATAAAAGTAATAAAATCACGGATCAGATTCACTTCCCGCCTCATCTCTCCTATATATATTGAAAATTGAGGCGCTTCGTCCAATAAGTAACTCATATCGCCTTCGGACTTATCGAGCGAACCATATATCAATTTAGATTTAAAAGAATCGCTGTTGAAGGCCTTGTTTAAAAATACGGCCTGCATCGCCGGGCCGCCTATATTAAGCCGCGCGATAATTCTTAAAATCCTGACCTTCTCTTTTTCTACCCGCTGATTTTCCGTGCCCTTAAATCTCATGGCTACGTGATTCTGCAATTTATATATATCCTTTGTATTTATAATATATTATCGCTAGATACTCATGCGCGATGGCCTGTAACTGGTCAATGCGTAATGCGCTGTATCGATAATAGAATTGGGGATTCTTGACCGGGCAGTATATGATCTTCATCTCGTGCCCTGCGAATTTGTCGAATAGCAACTTCGAGCGTCTTGTATTATAAGGTGATGTGATAAGGATGACTTCATCCCATTTTTTCTGTCGGAGAATATCTGTCACAAATTTTACATTCTCATACGCGTTCCCAGCTTTCTTCTCTAATAAAATCTGGCCTTTCGGCACCCCCAACGACTGAGCGAAAAGCATCATGTTTTCCGCGTCGTTATATTTGTAGGTATATCCGGATGAAAATATTATGTTGTCGGCATAGCCTCTCTTATATAGCTCCACGCTATAAAATGCCCGTTCCGACGTACTCGGACCGGGTCTGCCCCCCTCTCCAACGCCTCCGCCGAAGACTACGATGGCATCTACCTTCTTGGGCTCATCTTGCACCTCGAGCGGAGAGGCCAAAAACCATACGATCGGTGTATAGAATAATGAAATATATACTATCGAGGCGGCCGCGGCTAAGCCCAACACCTTCTTTCGCGTCTTTAGATAAATTTTTTTAAATCTTTTCAGCCAACCAGCGTCTATCTCGTTCTTGCGCTCTTCTAATTTCGCTTCTATGATGCCGCACATCGATTCTATTTTAGACGTCCAGGAATTTTTGTTCGCTACGGCGACCCTTCTATCTTTGGAAATTCCGTCTTCCTGTGACGACAGACTGTTTATGAACTTGTCGATATCGGCCTCGCTGCTTATGAAATGAATGAACCCGCCTCCGTTTTGTTTATCGAACTCGACGACCTCCGGGATCCTGGTGGACAGAACCGGCTTGCCCATGGCGAGGTATTCGTTTATCTTCGTGGGATATACATTTTCCGTATATGCTGTCAGGCGGTAAGGGATAATGCCTACGTCAAAAAATTTTACATAATTTGGCAGCGTATCTCGCTCTTTTTTGCCAAAGATAAAGACATTCTCCAACTTATCCACGAGTGATAAATCGGCCTGCCTCGGGCCTACCAAGACGATGGAGACGTCATTTCGTTTCATCGCTATCTGCCGCAGCAAGTTCGTATCGATCCATTTATGAAGCCCGCCTACATAGCCGATGATCGGCCTTCTAAGGCCTCGCATTTCATCCGGCATCTCTACATGACTTTCGCGCGCTTTATTGTAACCGTCGATCGAGATGCCGAAGGGAAAAATATGCGTAACTTTATTTACGCTTAAACAGCGTTCATACAATTTATGCGATGTCGCAAATACGATGTCCGCTTTTTTTATAACCCCCTCTTCCAATCCCTTAATCTTCCTTGCGCCGCTTGAGCTTGACGCGAAATCATCTATGCAGTAATATATGAATATGCTGGGATTCAGATCATCCAGGATGTTGAGAACGATTCCGGTCGGCAAAAAACTCCATACAATCGGATTATGAAACTCCATGCTATCCATCCATCTTTTTATAACGGAAAGCATCATAATTTTATTGATCTTTATGGCGATCCTTGAATACGGAAACGGAAGCGCGAGTGGTGAATATATATAGAGATTTTCGTTCTCCCTTCTTATACCCTTGAATCCTTTTCTCCAGTTTAAAAATCTGTTCCATAATCTGGGAATGTCTCTTAAGGTCGCAGCGCGGACACCCGTATTTTCGATAAACAGGACACGGTTAGCGTTCCTTGACAAAACGGACATTATCTCTTGGTGCCCCTGCCAGATAAAATCCCAGTCTATAGATGATATGCAGATTATATTCTTATTTTGTAACATTATTATTTTAATATATTATCACAGAGGGATTACTCTAACAACTAATTTATTAATTTCTGCGGCCTTATAAGGAATTAATATACCAGCGGTAGGTCTTATCTATGCCCGTCATAAGATCGACTTTAGACGTCCATCCTGATGAAGTCATCCTGGTTGTATCAAGAAGTTTTTGGGAAGCGCCTTCGGGTTTAGCCGCATCGAATTCGAGATTTCCATTAAACCCAACTATCTCCTTGATGAGGCGTGACAATTCTTTAATAGAGGCATCCTGAGACGTCCCTATATTAATCAAGCCGGCATTGTTGGGTTGACGCATAAGAAAAAGGCATGCATCAATTAAATCATCTACGTAGATAAACTCTCTCCTGGCATTGCCTGTTCCCCAAACTATCGCGGAAGGCGCATCTTTTATCTTTGCTTCATGAAACCTTCTTATTAAAGCGGGCAGGACATGCGATGAATCAACATCAAAGTCATCGCCAGGACCATACACCGTGGCAGGCACGATGGTAAGAAAAGCGGTCTTATACTGCCGATTGTAGTGTTCGCACAACTTAATCCCGGCTATCTTCGCGAGCGAATATGCCTCGCTGGTAGGTTCAAGAGGCCCCGTGAGAAGATATTCTTCCTTAATGGGCTGAGAAGAATTTTTAGGATAGACACAGGAGGCGCCGATCATAAGAAGCCTCTCTACGCCTGAGAGCCAAGATGAATGGATGACATTATTCTGTGCCTCAAGGTTATCATATAACAATTCTGCGGATCGGTTTATGTTCAACATGATACCGCCGGATTTAGCCGGTATCAAAAACACATAATCCGGCTTATTGTCTTGAAAGAACTTTTCGACCGAGCGCTGATCTTTTAAATTAAACTCAGCTGTTCCAGTTTTTAAAAGATTGCGGAAACCATCGTCGCGCAATCGCCTCTCTAACGCATTTCCCAGCATGCTGTCATAATTTGTTATGAATATCTTGCTATATTTATTCATGTGCGACGAACCGGGATTATTTAGACTGAAATGGAACGTTTAACGAGGGAAGATAAAAAATCTTTTACCGTCTTTAGAAAGTAATCTAAACCTTCCCTATCTATGCCTTGATGTATGCCTATGTGTAAGCCGTTATCGCCTATATATTCCGCGTTCGGGAAGTCTCCCATCTTGTATCCCAAAAACTCAAATCCGGCGCATTGAGTAGGCATAGATGAAAAAAGAGATCTTGAATCTATGCCCTTCTTTCCCAGATAATCTACGAATTCATCGCGATCGATATTTGAAGCCTCCTGAATGATGATGGGAAAGGCATGAGGTCCTATCTTTTCGTATGACTCTTCCCTTAGGGTTAAAAGGAGCGGCGCAAATTGGACAAACTCCTTCATTAAATATAAGAGGTTTCTCCGCCTCTTCTTTATAATTCTATCATACATCTCCAGCTGGCCGAGCGCTATAGCGGCCTCGAGTTCGTTCATCTTGCTTGAGTAGCCAATCCTTTCAAAGATAAATCTTATGTCTGTCCTAAATTGAAACCGTTTTTTGCAATGACCGGAGGATATGTTAAGCACGCATTTCTCGCACTTGCACGCCCTACCATGTGACCTCAACGACCGTAAAACTTCCGCGTAATCCTTGTTGTCAGTTACGATCATCCCACCCTCTATGGCAGTGATTACATGCGCGGCGTAAAGACTGAAGGCCCCCATGTCGCCAAGCCTTCCAGCTCGCTTACCTTTATATTCCGTCCCATACGCTTCAGCCGCATCCTCCACGACTACGATACCATGTTTTTTCGCTATCCTGTTTATCGTCTCCATATCAGCGGGTTTACCCATAAGATGAACAGGCATTATGGCTCTCGTCTTTCGTGTTATCGCGTTTTCGATCTCAGATGAGGCTATATTAAGAGTTTCTCTTTCGATATCTACGAATACTGGTTTAAATCCGGCTTGCAAAACAGCGTTGCCGGTAGCCGCGAATGAGAGGGCAGGCACAATCACTTCATCGCCTCGGCTAGCGCCAAAATCATGCAGTGCCGCCAGCGCCAGTGCATCTGCATCACTGCCGGAACTTACCGCAACAGCATACTTCGTCCCTATTAAGTCAGCGAATTTCTCCTCGATTTCCCGAACATACTTTCCGCTCGTGATCCGGCCGGAGTCCAGTATGTCATGTATTAGTTTTTTTGACTTCTCCGGGATCGATATCGTGCCAAAGGATAATCTCATATCTTTATTTAGTCTTGCTTCGTATCTTATGCGCTGGGCTGTAAAATATAATCTGGCTGCCCAAATTTTCAAATCTGAACGGCACATGGAGAAGCCGCTTCAGACGGTCTTTAACTTTATTCTGGTCTCCCCGTTTAACATAAAATAGCATGAATCCGCCGCCGCCAGCTCCCAATAGCTTGCCTCCCACCGCACCGGCCTGCCGGGCCTGGGCGTATATCTCGTCGATCATTTGAGTTGTGATTCTCTTTGTTAAACCGCGTTTAATCTGCCAACTTTCATGCATTAATTTTCCTAACTCCGATAAGTACGCGCGGCCATTTATGACCTCTATCGCTTTGGAGACCATTTGCAGCATCTCTTTCATCTCCTTGGTCCTGCGCGGTGTGACTCTTACCTGTTCCGCGGCAATATCGGAAGCGTATCTAGAAAAACCCGTAAAGAAGAGCATCAAGTTGTCCTGAAGTTCGTTCAGCCTCCGAACATTTATGGTGACAGGGTCTACTCGAAATTTATTCTTTCCATAAAATCTTATAATGTTGAATCCTCCGCAAGCCGCCGCAATCTGGTCCTGAGAGCCCACATTCTCTTTTAGCATGTCCTGCTCGACGTGAATGGCGTCCTGCGCCAGATTCTCCTTTGAAATCATGATCCCTTTCAAGGCGTACAACGCATTCAGAAGGCCTACCGTGAAGGAGGAACTTGAGCCCAGACCTGTCCGCGCTGGAAGGTCTCCGTCATGATGTATCTCAAGGCCTTCCCTGATATTCAAAAACTTAAGACAGCCCCGCACCGCGGGGTGCCTTATCTCCGACACATCCTTCACCTGCTCCATAAGTGAGTAAATAATTCTATGCTTATGTTCAAAAAAAGGAGGCAGATAGCGGCACGTGATATAACAATATTTATCGATACTCGTCGACAACACAGCACCATCATGGTTATGATACCATGCGGGATAATCGGTCCCTCCACCGAAAAAAGATATTCTGAACGGCGTCTTGCTTATAATCATTATCTCACCCTTCCGGTTGAATCGGCTTCGGATAGCAGTTTTCTATTAATCCTTAACTTCACCATCTCCCTGATATGCCGCGCTGCCTCTTGACCAAATTTCTTTTCAATCATCCCTATGTATTTTGGGTTGGAAAAATATTCTTCAAACGCCATATCCCGAAAACGCAGGACGTCCTTGTTCGTAAGGTGCTTGGTAGCCAGGGGGAACGTATCCCGGCCGTACTGAGAATACCCAAGCCACGAAGTCGGCAACTCAATGCCTTTGCTTAGTGCCTCTTCATACAATTGAGAGCCGGGATAAGCCATCGTGACGTAAAAGTTCACGTAATCGAAATTGAATTCTTTTGCCATACGAAGCGTCTCTTCCATCGTCTCGATATCGTCATCGGGTAAACCGAACATGAAGTTCCCGAGTATATTGAGGCCAGCGGCACGCGCTATCGTTATCGCGCGATCTACGGCCTCCTCATCGAACCGCCCTTTGGTCACGCCTTTACGCACCTTTATATTCGCAGATTCAATGCCGAAGCAGACCCAGTTAATGCCTGCACTTTTCATCCTTTTCAACATTCTCTCAGTGACTGTATCTATTCTCGCATACGCCCACATGTTCAGATCGTATCCGCGCTCAATAATAAGATCGCAAAATTCCAAGACCCGGTCTTCTTTAAAGGCGAACAACTCATCCATGACCTTGATGTTCTTCACGTTAAAATTCTTTACCAAAATGTCTATCTCTTCGACGACCTTTTGCAAACTGCGATAACGAATGCCGGGCTTGCCGGAATAGAGAGCATGGATATTGCAATATCTGCAATTAAAAGGACATCCTAAACTAGTATAAATCACAGCGTATGGATGCCGCTTGTCCAGATGGCCGAAGCAATGCCAGTTGTGCGCCCTGTATTTACCCATAGGCAATAGGTCCCATGCGGCAGGCGGCAGTTCATCAAGGTCGTTCATGACCTCTCCCCAACCGCCATCTCTCACAACCCCTCCGTCCCTGTACCAGAGCCCTTTTATATTATAAAGGCCTTTCTCGTCTTTCGATTTTAATAATTTCAATAATCCTAATACGGTGTTGAAGCATTCTCCTCTGCAGATAAAATCCGCAGACTCTTCTCGGAGCGTCCTTTCAGGCAGGCCAGATGGATGTATCCCATAAAGGAATGTCTTGATACTGTCTGAGAGGTTCTTGATGTTATCCAATACGTCGCGTGCCGGCTCCATCTTAGGCGTGGAGGAAGCCGAGGGATTTGCGCCTATCGCGCTTACTCCTGCTAAAAGCGGCCTTATCTCCATTATCTTTTTAGCTGTGATCTCTGGGCTTAAATTTTCCGCCTCGGCATCTATTATCCTAACCGAAAAACCCTTTTGGCGGATATATGCCGCAAGCAGGCCCGTCCAGATAGGCGGTTCGACGCCGGAGAGAGAATCCGATAAACCGCCGTATATATTTTTTTTGCCGCTCGGATTAATTAATAATAGATCTGTCTCTGACATCATCAGCCTCTAAACATTCGTGAACTGATTCCTTTTTATAATCCTGTAGCCCTTCATAAGTTCCCTTATGCCGTCCTGAATCGAAAAATCCGGCTTGAAACCTGTCTTCTCAACTTTTGCGTTGCTTACAATATAATCTCTTTTATCCGGATCCTCGCCCACGCTCGCTTCAACGATATAGAAATCCGGTATAAGTTTATTGATCTCTTCGCACAGCTCACGCTTACTCAGGTTGGCATCGCTTAAACCTACGTTGTACGCTTCGTCTTTCATCATTCCGATATTCTTCAAAGAATGAATGAACGCCTTCGCGACATCGCGCACATGAATGTAATTTCTCTTAAAGTGCGGCTCGAAGATGATTATGAACCGGTCGTGTAGAGCGCGATAAACGAAATCGTTTACTAACAGGTCGAGGCGCATACGCGGGCTTATGCCGAAGGCCGTGGCGAGACGCAGGGTTATTGCATTTCCCGAACCTAATATTATTCTCTCCGCCTCTACCTTTAAACGGCCGTAAAGAGAGACGGGTTTAAGCGGCGTCTTCTCTGTACAGAACTTGCCCCTCTGGCCTATCCCATATCCAGAGTTAGTGGTGGGGAATATAATCGCTTGGGACTTACTCCTCAATTTGATGAGCGATTTTATGGCGCCTAGATTCGTCGTCGTAGCGCCTATATAGTCCTTTGAACAAACCGGCGCTCCCGTAAGACACGCCAAAGGGAATATGACATCCGACTTTTTTACGAGACGCTTCAACAAATCTTCATCCCGCGCATCGCCGCGGACAATATCCACTTTTGAATTATTGCAGCAGTCCAATAGAGAAGTCTGATTATACATGAAGTTATCGAGAACGGTGACCTCATGTCCTTCCTTAAGAAGCATCGGGATCATTACCGAACCTATGTAACCCGCGCCTCCTGTAACCAATATCTTCATCGTTTTATCCTTTCTGCCCCTCGCAAACAGTTAAACGCTGGCTTGGGGCAGGTCGACTGTTTTACTACTGTTCATATTTAGAAAAATTGATTTACGAGATCAACGATATCCCGCTCATTTTTATAGAATGCCTCCTCTAATGCGTAACTTGCCGGTGTCGGCACGTCAGGCGAGGCGAGGCGTTTTATCGGCGCTTTTAAATAACCAAATCCTTTCTCCGCGACGAGAGCCGAAATTTCAGCCGTAACCCCGCCTGTCTTCCATCCTGTATCCACAATAACCAGCCGGCCTGTCTTTTTGACAGAGTTTAAAATGACATCCTCGTCAAGCGGCTTTAGCGTTCTCAAGTCTATTACCTCCGCGCTTATTCCCTCTTCCTCTAATTTCTTAGCGGCCTTGATGGCCTCAAGTATTATATATGAAGCGCCGACTATCGTTACGTCGTTACCCGTCTTTCTGACAATCCCTTTCCCGAATGGTATGGAATAGAGACGCGAGGGAACATAGCCCTCTTGCATAAAATTCCACCTATGCTCTATGATTATAACTGGATTCTCATCAGCAATGGCTGTTATCATTAAACCTTTCGCATCATAGGGAGTGCTTGGCATCACAAGTTTTAGCCCCGGTACGTGCATGAACAACCCTTGCAATGCCTGGGAATGTTGAGCCGCTGACCCCCACCCCC
Source organism: Omnitrophica bacterium RIFCSPLOWO2_01_FULL_45_10 (assembly GCA_001804165.1). Lineage (GTDB taxonomy): Bacteria > Omnitrophota > Gorgyraeia > 2-01-FULL-45-10 > 2-01-FULL-45-10 > 2-01-FULL-45-10-A. Next base: position 49,416 of record MHFL01000022.1, read on the forward strand.
GTCCGATCACACACCATATGACAAGAGGGACTTTCGTATGGCCGGCGAACATATAACTCCATTTTGAGGCATGATTAACGATCTGATCCATTGCCAGCAGTAAAAAATCCGGCCGATTATGCGCATATATGGGTCTCATTCCAGCCAATGCCGCGCCGAGCGCTATACCCGTCAAGGCATTCTCGGAAAGCGGCGTGTCAAATACCCTCTCTCGTCCATATTTTTTATGAAGATTCAGCGTGGCACCGAACATCCCTTGCGGATCGTCCACACCTTGACCCATAATGAAGACGCGTTTATCAGTATCTAACGCCTGATCGAATGCCTCCCTGATCGCCTCCGCGTATTTGATCTTCCTTGAACCGCTTCCGGCGACTTCCACCTCAAGAGGATTTCCCTGCCTTTCTAAAAGAATTTTTGTCCAGGGCATCTTCAGCAATAGAGATATTTTGAGATCTCTTCCTTATTAGGTAGAGGGCTTTTTTGCGCGAAACGAAAAGCGTCCTCTACCTCTTTTTTTAAAGGCGTCTCTATCAAATCCAGCTTCCTGTCTGTGACAATCTTATTCTTTAACATAAAATTTTTGAGTTTTTTTAGGGGGCATTTCCTGATCCAGTCGTCAAGGTCTTTTTTCGGCCTGGCGCCCAAATGGTAGTCCGATCCGGGACCAGCGTGCCCTCGCCAGCGGTACGCTCTCGCCTCAATTAAAGACGGCCCTTTGCCATTGCGGGCATTTTGTATGCAGGATTTGGCCGTATTATATGCATCAACCGCGTCGCAGCCGTCAACGCGATATCCGGGGATGCCGCATCCTTCAAGACGATTGTAAATATTATCAAAGGCCTGCCGCGCCTTTTGATGAGAAAGTACCGAATAGAAATTATTCTCGCATATAAATACGACCGGCAGCTTTTTCAGGACAGCGAAGTTGACGCTTTCATAAAAGATGCCCTCTTCCGTGGCCGCGTCGCCGAAGAAGACTACAGAAACGCGCTTCTCATGCCTCATATTAACTGCCAGAGCTACACCAACCGCTATCGGGATTCCTCCCCCAACTATAGACGATGAACCGAGCAGCCCAACCCTTAAATCTACAAGATGCATGGAGCCGCCCCTGCCCTTTGAGCAGCCCGTTTCTTTACAATATAACTCCGCTATCATTGCTTTTAAATCTCCGCCCTTTGCGATGTAATGGCCATGCCCTCTATGGTTGGATATGCAATAATCATCTTTATTAAGATTGGCCGAGATGGCCGCCGCGATCGCCTCCTGACCTACGCAAAGGTGGACAGGCGTCTTCATCTCCTCATTTGGATACAACTCTTCTATCTTTAATTCCGTCATGCGGATCTTGGACATGAGAATGTACAGTTCTATCAGTTTATGCTTCGGTATATTATAGTTACGCATCACATCCACGCAAATTTTTCTATTATTACCTGTGTCAAATAAGCCAGGCCCCATTTGACGATCTTCAATTTCCTCTCCCCGCCTATGCGAGGAGGCTCGTCCCCGGGTATGTCAGCGCATCTTAACTTCTTTTTTGCGGCCCTGACAGATAAGAGCGGCTCCCAACTTATCTTTGTCCGATACAAGCGCTCCACATATGAGTAACTCGAATCTTTGTCTAAGTCCAGATCTTCCACAAGATGCCTTTTATACGCGCGAAACATTACCATCGCGTCCGTATATCTAGAGCCATGAAGTATGTTTATAAACGTGGTGAACATCCAATTGCCGAACGCCGTTATCGGGTCATCGTCGTAACTTTTCGCGCCACCCGCATACCGCGATACGATGACCATGCTGTATCCTTCGTTCATCTTTTTTACCAGCACAGGTATCAATTCCGGGATCGAATTGCCGTCCGGGCTGAAGGTTATGATGATATCCCCTCTTATTAGTGGAAATACTTCGTTATATCCTTCCCGAATTCCCGGTTTTTTCTGCACGTACACATCGTATCCCTCTTCCCTTGCGTATTCCACAGTCCCATCGGTCGAGCCGCCGTCAAGAATGATCAATTGGTCATACCATTCTTTTTTGATCTGCGGCATTATCGCCTTCATCCCACCGACCTCATTAAGCGCAGGTATAAGCAAGGTTATTTTCATACCCTCAAATCCTCAAAATTTGTATTGTATCAATCTCCACAAGATAAAGCAAACCAATTTAAAGACTAAATGTAACCCAGTCTTATCCTTAAGATGGTGGCTAAAAAAGTGAGGTATGGCTTCGAATATATTGGGTATTCCTTGATCGTCATTAAGTGCCATTTTACGCTTTCAGAGAATTCTCTTCGGTAGTTATACGCCAAGGCAGCGCCGAACATGACTTTTGATTTCTTCTTTTTTATTATTTTCTTAAGGTCGTTGTCGTGCGTGGCAAGAGTTTCAAGATTTTGTTCAAGAAGGTATACCATATTGGAGGCATTCTTGCCGGCATTCGCGAGGCTTGCCGACTCCTCAAATACCCTGTGCTCGCCGAGAATCTCAGGAAGATAATAAAAATGATACCGCCTTGACTTCGCTAACCTGAGCCAAAGTTCGTAATCCTCAACCGTGAAAAGCCGTTTGTCTTCCGAAAAGAAACATGTATCCTCAGAAAAGATGCTTCTCTTCATCACGGTGCCCGATATCCCTAAACTGTTTCCTTCAACTAAAAGCTGTCTGTAAACATCCCCCTCATAAGGGCCAAATGAAGTCCTCTTCAATATCTTCCCGCTATCTTTAATGAGATTCAGGTCATGGCATAAGATGTCTACGACCGGCTCTTCTCTAAAGACCTCAAGAGACCTCTCTAACTTACTTGGATGCCAGGTGTCGTCGCCGTCGAAGAAGGCTATCAAACGGCCGGTTGCTCGAGATATGCCTCTATTCCTCGATATTGCTGGCAGGCCTGAAGGGGCTTGTTTTATATATGCGATCCTTGGATCCTTAACCTTCAATATCTCTTCATCCGTATTATCCGGTGACCCGTCATTTATTATGATAAGTTCGTAATCCTTGAATGTCTGCGCTAAAACCGATTCTATCGCGGCTCGTATGAATCTTCCGTGCATATACGTGGTCATCACGACGCTAATATCTTTCATGCTCACCCACTTTCTCTCGATTTTCGATGCGCATCTTAAGCAGCCTTAGCCCATCTTCGAATCCAAGAGGTTCTATCCCTAATTCGCTCTCAATCTTGGAGGTATCATAAGATGTGTTCTTCGGACGGGGCGCGATAGTTTTGAAGAATGAACTGGAAACGGGATTGATAAGGCCCTCGTCTAATCGGAAAACCCTGGCTATTGTCCTCGCGGCCTCATATCTTGACAGAATAGTTTTGCCCGCTATGTGATAGATGCCAAAAGCGTCTTTATCGATTAATCTCCATATAAGGCGGCCGCACTCATAAGAAAGGAGCGGATTTTCGAAGACATCGTCCACAACATTTATCTTTTTTCCCTTCTCCAATTTCTCAATAATCTTTGTGAAGAAACTCATCCTCTCGTTCGGGTTGTTCAATCCGTACATGAGTATGGGCCGCACGATCAAATAATCCTTGATATTCTGTTTCACCATTTTTTCGCATTCTGATTTCATAGCCCCGTATCGATTTATCGGATTGGGCGTATCGATTTCCGTGTATGGCGCTTTAGCGCCGTCAAATACGGCATTCGTTGATATGTAAACGAATTTCGCGCCTAACTTTTTCGCGAAACTAAGCATCTTCTCGGTCCCGCCGACATTTGAGGCGTACGCCGCTTTGTAATATTTTTCGTCTTCGCACTTGTCGGTGTCAGCGATGCCGGCAGCGTGGATCACGCAATCTATGTCGTCATTTTTAAAGATGGTCGATACCCGGTCAAGATCCAATACATCCGCCGATGCATACTTTACTCTGTCTCGGCCGTTCATTTCATAATCCCCTAAATATATTCCTCCCAATCGTCTTCTTCCTTCATTCTTTTCTACCAGCGCCTCTCCGAGAATACCCGTTATGCCTGTAATGAATATCATCGCGTTACCTTAGAGACTATTCTCTATCCTTTCTACCAGATTATCACTCGTGGACGTGAGGTCGAAATAATTCTCTATGAAATTTTTCCGCCTCTCATGCGCCAGAGGTCCTTCCTCGCGCCTCATGTAATCGTCGACTATTTTCCTAAGATGCGCGGGACTGTTTGAATAGACAGCAAGGTCGCTTACGCCTGAGAGGGGATTCATATCAACGACGCTTGACAGCCTTGGCACAATGACAGGGCATCCGACCGCAATGCTCTCCAACGCCGCCGAAGAACTCGCGACAATAGCCGCTTTCGCAGATGATAAAAAGTTCATTATGTTGTCATTTGAAACAACAAATGTATCGCTATCGAAATTGATTCCTAGACTCCTGACCAACAACTTTACGGGATAGAGGTAATGCTCTTTTAAAATTACCTGATAATCGGTTTTGCCATTGAACGCCTGATGAATATAAATCAACATCTCTCTCAATTCTTTTCTATTTACGGACAATACAACCAGAACCTTATTTTCTCTATTATTCCAAGGGATATCGCTCTTCAAATATTCCTTGAGATGCTGGTATCTTATCGCAGATAGTAAAAAGATCTTCTTATCGCTCCATCCCGATTTCTTTAAAAGTTCGAGAGAACTTTTACCATAACAGGCTATGCGGGCAGGGAGCGGTATGGAAGATGCTGTCCTTAAATCCTCTCTCAGATCATCTCTATAATCAAAAAATTGCAGCAATAATAATGAGATCGCGGTGTGCAGTATACCGACTGTTTTAACATCCCTCTCATGAAACACGAAATTAAGCGCCCGCTCCCACGCCTTGTTTTCAAGTGGATACAGGACGATCGTCTTTTCTTTTATCTCATTTGAAATATTCCTGAATATCTTATGAAAAAAGATGCCGTTCATCAGGGCGCTTCCGGCAAACGATGAGAAAAAATCATCCTCAAAAAGACTCCAGATATTAATTTGGCTGTTAGAATATTTTAGACCTTCGGAAAAAGCGGATATCTTTTTAAAAAATCTTCCCGCAAAAGAAACGTACTCCGCCAAGCTCGAAAGCGCGTCTATCAATGTTAGCCACTCTTCTACAAAATATATGCGGCCATTACGAAGATTAAAGCGCCTTCCTAACTCGACGGCCTTTTTGAAAGAGAGGCCTCCGATATTATAAGTTATCGCGAACCAAATAATCCCGTCCCTGTATCTATCCTCCAACTCAGACTGCAATGCATTATAATATTTATTAACGAACCTATTCTGGGTTGAAGATTCCTTATCAACCAACGGAAAATAGGTGAATACGGCGTATCTTATGTTCTTCAAAATCTCCTTCCTGGAATCCTGGCCTCTTGTATTAACGGATAGGATAATCAGTTTATACATGAAATAGAGCCAGTATTTTGACGCCTTTAAAAAATTTACAAAGATCAAAAAAGGCGGCGATTTCTTTTTAGAGTGCCTGAAATCCGTGCATTTATATCCCAGAACCGGTCCGTTGTCCATTATCGCAGCCGATAATTCAGGGGAGCCGACATCGACCATTATCTCTTTAATGCCGTGTTCATCCGTCAGCCTTAAGATCGCGAGCAGTTTTACGAGATTATGATATGAAGAATCCCTCCACTGATTTTTCTCAACTATGCTTGATGTCCACCATACGGAAAAATCGGAATGCTTATATTTGAAATGATGATTATTTTTTGATCCCAATTCTGAAATGAATTTGATAAAATTTTCTCGTTCGGAGAAAGAGATCTTATTGAAATAGTCAAGATACGGCAGGGTCTTGACCTCGCTCGCCTCTAATGAAGCCAGGCGCGTCCTTGTCAAGGCGACCATGTCTTGATTGGTCGTTACAGGACACAAGAATATTTGGCCGCTTTTGTCCTTCGCCGACCAGCGGACGAATTTATCGATGCAAGAGGTGTCGTCGAACACATAGAGTGCGGCGCTCTTCATATCACTTTACTCTCTCCTCGACTGTGTGCGAAGATGAATGTATCTCATTTATGCATTCCAATAGCCCCTGACCCAGGTCCACATAACAATCCGAGGTTAGTTTGTACCCGACCTTCGGGGTGAAGGAATATGGCGTCAGGTTATAGTGAGCTGTATTAGGCGTGCCGAACTCGATCTCGATACCGTCACCCATGATCTCTCTTATTGTAAAAAGAAATTCTTTAAATTTCATCGGATGATGGCCTGTTATGATTATATATTTATTCTCATGCTTATCCGAGAGGATATCCGCGCTCAGGCGCGCCGCGTCCCTCACATGGACATACTCCCTCATCTCCTCTCCGTGAGCAGGACAGACTATTTTTTTCTTCGACAGACCATCTCTTAAATATCTATAGACGCTATTACGGCGATCCGCGCGCGGCCCGTACACCGTGCCGTAGCGAAGGATGGTATAACCAAGCCCGTAACGCCTCTGGTACTCCTCAATATAGAGCTCTGCCGACTGTTTTGAGCACCTGTAGAATCCGCCTTTGTCGCTATATACGTAGACCGTGCTGGCGAATATGAATCTTTTCGCCTTTGCGGTCTTTGCTGCCTCAAGCAAAACCACCGTGCCCTGCACATTCTGGACTATGGTCTCGAGCGATCTTGTTCCTGCGTCATCGAGGTCCGCTATGCCGGCGAAATGATAGATATAATCGCAGCCCTTGACCGAGTCTTTAACTTTATCCTCATCTAAAATATCTCCGATGATCATCCGCTGGTTAGATTTAATATACCGCGAGGGTTTCAAGTCGTAAATTACAACATCGTAACCGTCTTCGGTCAAGGTATCAGCCACATGACTTCCAAGAAAACCAGATCCTCCAAACACAATCGCTTTCATCCTGACAGCATTCATTCTTTGACCTCCTCCTTTAATCCCTGTAAACC
>MHFL01000022.1:56329-56512 GCA_001804165.1 Omnitrophica bacterium RIFCSPLOWO2_01_FULL_45_10
AAGATTCCTAACAGCCTCTGTCTCCATTAGAATCCGTGCCTCTTTAGCGTAAGAACCTATGTGGGGCGTCAATATGCAATTACCTAATTCTCTCAACGGCCCAGTATAGGGCTCCTGCTCAAAAACATCGAGGCCTGCGCCGGATAATCTTTTTTCCTTAAGCGCCGCGTAGAGGGCATCTTC
>MHFL01000022.1:56546-58435 GCA_001804165.1 Omnitrophica bacterium RIFCSPLOWO2_01_FULL_45_10
CGGCCTAGTATCCTGCTATTGCCTGACACATGTATGGAGATAATATCCGCCCATTCAATCAAGCGAGACAGCGGCATTTGCTCAAATCCTGCGAGACCGTCCTTGACAGAGGGGTCCGAATACGCCATGATGCACCCAAAGGGTCTCAATAACTCGGCAACCCTTCTGCCGATCCGGCCAAACCCTATAATCCCAACACGTTTGCCATAAATCATGTCGCCCATTATTTTTACCCACCTGCCATTTTTAACAGCGGCGTCGGCATCGTTGACTCTTCTCAAAAGGCCTATGATCAACGCTACGGTTAATTCGCCGACGGCGGATGTCGCCGCGTCGGGCGTATTAAATACCGCTATCCCTTTTCTTTCGGCTGCGTTTAGGTCCACATTATCTATCCCCGACCCGCAGCGCGATATCACCTTCAGATTGGCCAATCTATCCAATACATCGCCATCGAGCCTCTCGGTTCCGGCAATTATGCCTACGGCCTCCTTACAAAATTCAATAACCTCTTCCTTTATCATCTTTCTCTTGCGGGGGTTCAATGATACCGCGAACCCCTGTTCTTTCAAAAGCTTCAACGGTTTATCATCGTACTCGCCGAATGAGGTCGTCGTGACCGCTATTCTTTTCACCGGTATGGTACCTCGTCTTTCGTGAAACCGCGCTGTCTTAACCATCGTTCAGTAGCATGGATCCCTTCCTCGTCATCGACGTCCAGCCCTCCCTGTTGGATTATAGGAATTATGTTGGTTCCCATCCAAAGGAATGGCGGCTGGCCAATACTGTAATCCATACAGCGGGGCCTGATTATCCATAAGGACGCGTCGCAGAAATAGATATCGCCAATGCATCCCCTGTCGCACGTCAATGGTTTCGCATATTGTTTTAAATCGACGGCTGGAAGAAGTCTGCCATTAACTATCTTTTTAGCGCGTATGGGATTGTACTGATTTAAGCAAGTCACGGTTGCTACTGAATCGGCCGTCTTATCAGCTCTTAGCATCTCTATGCCTTTATCGATATTCTCCGCTAAAACCGTTGCGGCGTTGCATAATAATATCACCATGAGTTCAGGAACCTCATTTAAATCTTGTTTTATATATTCAAAGCCATGCTTAATCACATCCTCAATAAGCGCTTTATCTGTAGCGAGTTCCCGCGGCCGGGCAATGATCGCGGCATCAAGGCTAGTGCCTATCTTGGCGATCTCATCGGAATCCGTAGAAATATAGATTTTCTCAATATATTGTGAATGAATGGCCGCGGCAAGAGGATACCACGTGAGCGGCCTTCCCAGAATAGGATAGACATTCTTATTCGGTACGCCTTTCGAATCTTTTCTTCCGCTCAATAACGCCGCTATCAATCTCAACCTCCTACATATAAATTAGTTGTGTAATGCCGAACGATGGAGGCGAATTCCTCGACCATCCGCCTGCCGGCCCCATAACTCATCGGATCTTTTACGCCTATTAGGGGATACTTAAGGCCTAACTGGGCGTATTTTTTCTCACCAAGCCGATGGTACGGCAAGAGGTGCACCTCAACGGCCGAAATGTCACGCGCCAACTCGCCTATGCCGGCCGCCTCTTCCGCATCCATGTTGTATTCCGGTATCAACGGAACCCTTAAATAAACACGCTCACCTCTTTTGCTGAGACGCCGCAAATTATCTAAAATACGAATATTATCTACGCCGGTAAACGTCTTGTGGCGTTCATTATTCAAATGTTTCACATCGTAAAGATAGTGGTCTACGAGGCCAGAAATGGATTCAAACGTCTCCCATGATACGTCTCCGCATGTCTCTATCGCAGTATCGATGCCGCGGCGCTTGCACTCCTCAAGAAGAGACCTAACAAATACTGGCTGGAGGAGCGGCTCTC
>MHFL01000022.1:58466-61485 GCA_001804165.1 Omnitrophica bacterium RIFCSPLOWO2_01_FULL_45_10
TTTGAAGTATGGTTTATCCTCGAGAATCTCCTCCATTAGATCCCCGGCATCAGCCTCGCGGTTCCAGCGCTCGCCATCCAAAAAGGACTCAGGATTACAGCACCATAGGCATCTTAAGTTGCAGCTCGACAAGAAGACCGATGTCCTTATGCCGGGGCCGTCGTGAATCGAGTATCTCTGAATATTGAATATCTTGCCGCGCATGTCAGCAGGCCAGCCTTTCTAGAAATTCGTCCTGTATCTCTTTAGGAAGGTCTACGAATCTCGCGCTGTAGCCTCCGACTCTTACGATCAGGTCCTTATAACTTTGAGGATCCGCTTGAGCCGCTTTCAATTCATCCCGACCGACTATTGAATACTGGACAGACATTCCGCCCAAATCGAAATAGGTTCTCAAAAGACTTCCCCATTTTTTCAAATCTCTCGGGCCCAAGACCAGATTCTTCGGCATGACCTGGTTAAAAACGATGCCGTTGGGCGTCCTCAGGGTTCCGATCTTCGCGGCCGCGTTATGAGTAGCGGTATAACCTAAATTTTCCGCGTATCTCGAGGGCGCCACAGACCCCGAGAGCATCTCGTGGGCAATACGGCCGTCCGGAGTGGCAAGGATATCTTCGCCCATAACGAGGTGCATGCCCATAGAGAATAACCCGACGACAAATTTTACTCTCTTCCTGCCTCTTTGAATAGAATGTTTCTCATACTCGTTAGAGAAATTCTCAACTAACCAACGCGCCCAGGACTCGGCCCTCTTCCCAGAGGAGCCATATCTTGGCAAACTAAGGATATGTGAACGCAATTTATCAAAACCTTTCCAATCCGCCTTTAACGCGGATAGCATCTCGGCCCATGAACAAGAATGTGTTTCATATATAACGTGCTCGATGACCATCATTGAATCGGCAACAGTAGCCAGACCTACGCCAACGGCCCCAACCCAATCATAACGGCATCCGCCAGCGGCATAATCTATGCCGCTCCTTCGCGGACCAGGGTGCATCAGGCTAAGATACGGGTTAGGTATGGTATTCGCGGAATGATACTCAACCAGAGAATTCATAAGTACATTATCCTTGATCGCGTTGCGCAATTGCTCTTTGAACGCCCTGATGAAAAACTCCATACTATCAAACGTCTCTGGTGTTCCTGTATCCGGGCCCACGCGCTTCGAAATAACAGGGTTTATGCCGCCATATAAAGTCAGTTCCAATATCTTCGCAAGATTAAAATAGCCGGCATTGCTGTGCGGGTTAGCGTCTGATTGCCTGGCATTATTTGGGTCGACGCAATTCTCCTCGCAGCCAATATCCGCATAATTCCTAGCATCCCTTATATCGACCTTGGTCCTTTCAACAAGCGAAGGAATTACCGCGTCGTCGTTTATGAATTGCGGCAGACCGCCTCCAAGGCGGACTACCTCGAGGCAGCTCAAAATGAATCTCTCCGGTATCTCTTTAGAAACGCGCACCGATAGATTTGGCTCCTTCAGATGAACGTGGCTGTGCGCTTCAAGAAAGCGGTATGAAAGTTCGTTCGTGACGTCCCTCCCGGATTCATCAACACCTCCAAGCGTAATCTTATCATTTGTCCTGTCGCCCGCCAGACCCCTTGCCATCTTATCATCCCGAAGCGATTGATACTCATAACATTTGAGAAAAAAACATTCCAAAAGTTCCTGCGCCTCTTCTTTGGTTTCAGATCTAGCTTCTTCTATGAATCTTCTGTATAAGGGATAAAGATAATAATCCATCCTTCCGAATGAGTGCGCTACTCCTCCTTCCGCCAAAAAAGTAGCCATATGAGCAAAATGGAGGGACTGCAACACCTCCCACCAAGATTCGGCGGGTAAGTCGGGAACTTTACCGCAAATCGCCGACATCTTCTTTAAATTTTCGGCATAAACTGGATCGGCCGAATCGACTGCGGCCTCACAAAGACGTGCGCATCTTCTCGCATAAAGAATGACGGCGTCCGCGCATATGAGCATCGCTTCATAAAGATGAATCTTGTTGTCATCTTCTGCGCTCTTTCGATTTTTGAACAAAACGTCTATCGAGCTTTTAATCTCATCTTTTATATTCTTTAACCCCTTCGTCACCACACTCCTATAATCCTGTATTGTATGTGAGTAGCCTTTGCCGAAATTGGTCATAAACGCTTGCGACTCTTGTATGAAAAAAGATGTCTCTGGATAAAATGAGTTCAAATCGTTCCATATATGAGCGCCCAAAGAGATGTCTTTCCAGAATGGGAGTATCTCCTCCTCAAGTAATCTTATGTCCTCGGGAGAAATATTTACAGGAATATCCGCGCGAGAAGGAAGATTCCGTAATTGAGTCGTCGTCTTATCTTGAACTCTCATCAAAAGCCAGTTGGCATAATACTCTGGATCTATCTCCACAGCTCCATAAAAAGATACTGGCGAGCCCATCAGGAGTTGCTCCGGGATCATGGGAATCGGGATATGCTCCATCACATGATAGAAGGCCTTCGCCTTACGAATTGCAGGCGGATCGCCGTCAGCCACACGATAACCCTCGGTAAAAAGCTTTGCCCTGTGAGTAGATATCCTGGGTTTATCATCCGCGAGCAAATATCTGCGTATCCGCTGAATTCGCGCTTCTGCTTGAGAATCCTCCGTAAGGACTGTCCTCACCGTGCAGTATAACCTCCATCTAGCGCTATGTTCTGTCCCGTCATCCATGCCGCCTTTTCCGATACCAAATACACGCACAAGTCGGCAACTTCCCTGGGCGATCCGCCGCGTCCCATGGGGTGCCAACCGTGCCGTTCAGAGAGGGCTGATTTAGGGGATGGCGCTGCCTTCACCAAGGCCATGCTCATGTCGGTCTCGACCCATCCCGGGCATATTGAATTCACGCGCACAGACCCTGCCAAATCGAGCGCCAGGGCGCGAACAAAATTTACGACACCGCCCTTCATGGTGCAATATGCCAGTCGGTTCTCTTTTCCACGCAGTCCGAATACAGAACCGATGATAACAATATTCGCACGGGCG
>MHFL01000023.1:0-28681 GCA_001804165.1 Omnitrophica bacterium RIFCSPLOWO2_01_FULL_45_10
CTGAATTCAGGATGCCATTTGACACTGTTATATGCGCGATTGGCCAGGGGCCAAACCCCCTTCTCGGGCGAACTCTTCCGGATTTGAAATTAAACGAGGACGGTAATATAATAATAGAGAATAACTTTATGACGTCAATTGAAGGAATATTCGCAGGAGGAGATATCGTTACGGGCGCCGCCACCGTTATTGAGGCGATGGGCGCGGGCAAGCAAGCCGCTTTAGCGATAGATAAATACCTGAATGAATAACGAGCAGAAAGAGAAGCGCATATATACAGTATCAGAATTAACGAAATATATCCGCGTCATAATCGAAGACTCATTTCCCGCAATTTGGATTGAGGGCGAGATCGCGAACTACGTTCTTCACTCTTCGGGCCACATCTATTTCAGTCTGCGCGACGCGAACTCGGTTTTAAAATGCGCCTTTTTCCGGCACTCCAACGAAAAACTGAAATTCAAGCTCAAAGACGGGATGAAGGCGATATGCTTTGGTTCTATATCGGTCTACGAGGCGCGCGGGGATTACCAGTTGATCGTTGAGGAGATTGAGCCAAAGGGAGTGGGCGCGCTTCAGTTGGCGTTTCAGCAGTTGAAAGAGAAACTTCATAAAGAAGGATTATTTGACGAAAGGCATAAAATCCCTATTCCTTACCTTCCGACAAGGATCGGGATTGTGACGAGTCCAACGGGAGCCGCGATTCGCGATATCCTGAATATAGCGAGGAGAAGATTCTCGAACGTCGAGATAATCATATTGCCCGTCAGGGTCCAGGGCGAGTCCGCGAAAGATGAGATAGCCGCCGCCATAAGAGAATTCAATAGAATCAAAAATGTGGATGTCATGATAGTTACTCGCGGAGGAGGAAGCCTGGAAGACCTGTGGCCGTTTAATGAAGAGACAGTGGCCAGGGCAATTTACGACTCAGAGATCCCGGTGATAAGCGCCGTGGGGCACGAGATAGATTACACGATTTCGGATTTCGTCGCGGACTTTAGGGCGCCTACGCCGTCGGCCGCGGCGGAATTGGTCATACCTAAAAAAGAGGATCTCTCTAACCTTATAAACACATTAATGGCGCGGCTCAAAAATACCTTAACCGGCAAATTGGGCCTCTTGAACCAAAGACTTACGGCCCTAAGAGAAAGTTACATCCTGAGGCAGCCGCTAAATTTTATTATTCAATATGAACAGAGGATAGACGATCTGAGCAAGGATTTGAATATACGTCTCGACCATATCGTTGAGATGCGGAATGAGAATTTCAATAATTTAATAAGTAAACTCGGGGCGCTTAGCCCTTTGGCCATATTGAATCGCGGCTACTCTATAACGATGAAGTTGCCGGATAGAGTAGTTGTGAAAGACGCCAAAACTCTACGAAAAGACGACCTGGTAGAGACGAAACTCGGCAGGGGAAAATTTATAAGCAGGGTGGAGGAAATAGAATAGGGTAACGGAAAACGGGTTACGGGATACGTTACCCGTTACCCATATCCCGTAACCCTGACTTGATATTACGAGGAGGCACAATGGCTGAGATGAAATTTGAAGAGGGGTTGAAACGGCTCGAGAAGATAGTCTGCGACCTGGAAGATGGGAACCTTTCCCTTGAGGAGTCTTTGGAAAAATATGAGGAAGGAATCAGGCTTTCGAAGATGTGCGCGAAGAAGCTTGAGATCGCGAAAAAAAAGGTTGAGATATTGTTGAAATCCGAGGACGGCACCGTAGAGCTGAAAGATTTTGAAGAAAAAACGCAAGAAGACGCGAAAGCCGAACAAGAACCCAAAAAGAAAAAAGGCAAGACAGAGGAAGCGCTGTTCTAATGAGCGATCTTGATACTTATTTCGCGCGGCTGAGAAATTCGGTAGATAAGCGTTTGAACGCATACCTCCCATCGGGGAAAGAAGCGCCCAGGATCGTACACAGGGCGATGCGATATAGCGTATTCTCGGGAGGCAAGAGGATTCGTCCCATCTTGGCCATCGAGGCATGCCTTGCCTGCGGAGGCCGGGTAAATGAAGTTCTCCCCATAGCATGCGCGATAGAATTAATCCATACCTATTCATTAATACATGACGATCTACCGAGCATGGATGATGATGATTACAGGAGGAATAAATTGGCATGCCATAAGGTATTTGGCGAATCTATCGCGATTCTCGCCGGCGACAGCCTTCTTCCGCTGGCGTTCAACATAGTCTCTAAAGAGATTACGCCAAAGATCGGCCTTGAGATTATAAAAGAACTTTCAGGGGCCGTGGGGACGAAAGGCATGACCGGCGGACAGGCCCTCGATCTGGAATTTTTCGCGAGAGGTTACGGCAAAAAGGCGCGTCCGATAAAGCCTTCGGCCTTAAACCGCATAAACCGTCTTAAGACCTCGAGGCTCTTTGAGGCCTCTACTAGAGTCGGGGCGATTGTCACCGGCGCTAAGGCCGAAGATATTGACGCGATAGCAAATTTCGGCGCCGCGTTCGGATCGGCTTTTCAAATTCTGGACGATATCATTGACGGCGGCATCTATCCTGAAATATTCGGCATGAGAAAAGCAAGGAACGATGTAAAGATATTGCTCGGGAGAGCGAAGGGATTCTTAAGGCCGTTCGGCAGGTCGTCCGAGCGGCTTAATAAATTAGCGGATTATTTGATGGAAAGAGCGGATATAAAGACAAAATAACTTATGGCAAGACTCATAGATTCTATAAATAGCCCAAGCGATCTGAGAAAGCTTAAACCTATTACCTTACCTGTATTAGCGGCCGAGATAAGGGAAGAGATGATAAAGACGGTCTCAAAGACAGGCGGCCATTTGGCATCGAGCCTGGGCGCTGTTGAACTTGCCGTTGCCCTGCACTATGTCTTTAATACGCCAAAAGACGTCATCTTATGGGATGTCGGCCATCAGACATATGCTCATAAACTTCTGACAGGCAGGCTAAAGAAGTTTCACACCTTAAGGCAGTTAGGCGGGTTAAGCGGGTTCCCGAATAGAGATGAAAGTCCCGAGTACGATACGTTCACGACCGGCCATAGTTCTACCGTCATCTCGACACTGCTCGGCCTCGTCGTGGGCCGGGACCTAAAGGGCGAGAAGGATAAACTCATAGCCGTGATTGGCGACGCGGCGCTTGCGGGCGGGATGGCATTTGAGGCGTTGAACCATGCGGGTCACGCGCAAAAGGACATGATAATCGTCCTGAACGATAACGAACTTTCAATCTCCCGCAGCGTGGGCGCCCTGTCCAGATACCTGAACAGGATAATCGTCAATCCCGCGTATAACAAAGTAAGGAAAGATATAGAACGGCTCCTTAAGAGGATACCGCGTTTCGGATTTCGGGCATACAGGGCCGCGAGAAAACTTGAAGAGGGATTGAAGAATCTTCTCATACCCGGCATGATCTTTGAGGAGATGGGATTCAGGTATTTCGGCCCTATAGACGGACACGATATTCAGCAATTGGTCCTGACATTCAGGAATCTCATGAATTTGAATGAGCCGATATTGATACATGTGATCACGAAGAAGGGAAAGGGCTTCAGGTACGCCGAAGCGAATCCCGGCGCGTTTCATTCGACAGGGCCATTCGATATAGCGACGGGCCGGAAGGGTGAGACACGCGAAGCCATGACGTTCACAAACGCGTTTGGAGAGAAGATACTAGAATTGGCCGAAAACAATCCCCGAATAGTTTGCGTGACTGCCGCCATGGTCGACGGAACGGGCCTGAGCGAGTTCGCCTCACGCTTCCCCGAGCGATTCTTTGACGTCGGCATAGCGGAGGGGCACGCGGTCGGGTTTGCGGCGGGCCTTGCGCGGCATGATTTCAGGCCATTTACGGCGATATATTCGACGTTTTTACAGAGAGGATACGACCAGATAATTCACGATGTCTGCCTTCAACGCCTGCCCGTCGTCTTCTGCCTTGATAGGGCAGGTCTTGTTGGAGAGGACGGCCCTACTCACCACGGCGCCTTCGACATCGCCTATTTACGGCATATACCGAATCTTGTATTTATGGCGCCGCGGGACCCTCTTGAATTGAAGGATATGGTCGAATTTTGTCTGAGTCAGCCCGGCCCGTGCGCCATTCGTTATCCTAAAGGAGGCGCTTCCTTAACCGAAACGAGGACTGCGGCAATTCGGTTAGGAAAGGCGGAAGTAATGAAGAACGGCAAAGATTTGGCGATAATCGCGATCGGGAGCATGGCAGGGACCGCCTTGGATATTGCTTCGCTATTAGAGAGAGATAGGCTATCCGCAATGGTGGTGAACGCGAGATTTATCAATCCCTTGGATGAGGAGTTATTGGAAGGGATCGCTCACGATATAAAAAGAATAGCTACGCTTGAAGACGGGGTCTTGAAAGGCGGCTTCGGAAGCGCCGTTTTGGAATTTTTGGAAAGAAGGAAGTTTGGGGATATCAAAATTAGGCGGTTCGGCCTGCCCGATAGATTTATCGAACATGGGAAAAGAAGCGAGTTATTTTCAAAGTATAACTTGACACCATCCGCGATTTACGATGTAATTATTAAAGAGATGATGTAAACATGCCGAAGATAAAGATAGACAAAGTGCGATGCAAGGGATGCTACCTCTGCATCGTTAATTGCCCGAATGGCCTTATAAAGATAGCGAACGGCTTGAACATAAAGGGCGTTAAACCCGCCGTATTTTCCGGCGGCAAATGCACCGGCTGCACGATGTGCGCGGTCATCTGTCCCGAATGTATTATTGAGGTCTATAGATAATTATGGCTCATAAAATATTGATGTGCGGTAATGAGGCATGCGGAGAAGGCGCTATCTTAGCCGGCTGCACTTTTTACGCGGGCTACCCTATCACGCCTCAAAATGAACTTACCGCATACATAGCCAAGCGCATGCTTGAAACGGGCGGCGTCTTTATTCAGGCGGAATCGGAACTTGCCGCGATAAATATGGTATTTGGCGCGAGCGTCGCGGGCGCCAGAGCGATGACTTCATCATCGAGTCCGGGAATCAGTTTGAAGCAGGAAGGCATTTCTTATCTGGCCGCCTGTGAACTTCCCTGTGTCATCGTTAATATGCAAAGGGGAGGTCCCGGTCTTGGCAATATAGCGCCATCCCAGGCGGATTATTTCCAGGCCGTGAAGGGAGGGGGCCATGGCGATTATAAATTGATCGTCTTCGCGCCGTCTTCCGCCCAGGAACTTTTGGAATTTACATACCTTGCCTTTGAACTCGCCGATAAATATAGAAATCCCACATTCATCCTTGGCGATGGGCTTCTTGGCCAAATGATGGAGCCGGTGCAAATACGATATACGAACGACGATATACGAACGACGAAAAAAGAATGGGCGCTGACGGGCTGTAAGGGCAGAAAGCCAAATGTGATAAAATCACTTCTTCTGGGAGAGGGAGAACTTGAGAGACACAATCAGAAACTGCAGGAAAAATACAGTAGTATAAAGAAGATCGAACAGCGCGCGGAAGCCTTTTATATAAAAGATAGCGACATAGTAGTGACCGCTTACGGTTCGGTAGCCAGGATTGCCAGATCCGCGATGAAGAAGGCGAGGGCAAAGGGCATAAGGGTCGGCATGATAAGGCCCATTACGCTGTGGCCTTTTCCGGATAGATTATTTAAGGAAACCGCGGATAGGACGGAGAAATTTCTCGTTGTTGAGATGAGCGCGGGACAGATGGTTGAGGATGTGAAACTGGCTGTGGGAGGAAGAACAGATGTGGAATTCTATGGAAGGATGGGCGGAGCGATTCCTACGGAAGAAGAGATACTTGAAAAGATAGAGTCGATAATATGAAGAGTCGCGCAAAAGGAAAAGGAAAAGGAAAAG
Organism: Omnitrophica bacterium RIFCSPLOWO2_01_FULL_45_10; assembly: GCA_001804165.1. Taxonomy (GTDB): domain Bacteria; phylum Omnitrophota; class Gorgyraeia; order 2-01-FULL-45-10; family 2-01-FULL-45-10; genus 2-01-FULL-45-10-A. The sequence goes on from MHFL01000023.1 coordinate 5,847, forward strand.
GAAAAGGAAAAGGAAAAGGACACGCACTCACTGAGAATAATTTGATTTTCGCTCATCCCGCGAGCCTGCGCGATGTCGAAAACCATTACTGCGCGGGATGCGGCCATGGCATAGTTCACCGTCTCATATGCGAGGCGGTTGATGAATTCGGGATTCGAGAAAAGACAATAGGAGTCGCGCCCGTCGGCTGCGCGGTATTGGCGTATGATTACTGGGACTTCGATGTCACTGAAGCGGCACACGGAAGGACGCCGGCTGTGGCGACCGGCATAAAAAGGGTCAGGCCCGATAATATAGTATTCACTTATCAGGGAGACGGCGACCTCGCCGCGATCGGCACCGCGGAGATAATCCATACGGCGAATCGGGGGGAAAATATCACAGTCATATTCGTGAATAATGGTGTTTACGGTATGACCGGCGGCCAGATGGCGCCAACGACACTCGCCGGCCAGAAGACCGCTACCACGATATACGGCCGCAGTTTGAAACGCGATGGCTATCCGATTAAAATTTTAGAGATGCTTGCTGTTTTACCGGGCGCGAAATACCTGGAACGCGTAGCGGTCAATTCGGCGCACGAAGTTTTAAGGGCCAAGCGCGCCATAAAGAACGCCTTTAAGATGCAGATAGATAATAAGGGCTTTTCAATGGTAGAGGTATTATCAATGTGCCCGACTTACTGGGAGATGACGTCGATTCAGGCGGCAAAAAGGATTAATGACGAGGTGGCGACCTTCTATCCTTTGGGCGTAATCAAGAGTTGTTAAAAATAGTAATCCGTAATAAGCAATTAAAAAGATGACGAAAGTAAGAAATAAAATATCAAAAAATCATTATGAAGAGATACTCTGCGCGGGCTTCGGCGGCCAGGGTATCATGTTTATGGGCAAACTGTTAGCGCAGGCGGGGCTCATTGCCGGGAGGCAGGTTACGTGGATGCCTTCTTACGGGGCCGAGGTGCGCGGCGGCACCGCCTATTCCATGACTAAAATATCAAAGGAAGAGATAGCGAGCCCTGTTGTGACCGCGCCTGACATATTGATTGTCATGAACGGCCCGTCTTTCATTAAATATGAGCCACGGTTAAAAGAGGATGGCATTTTGATATCCAATAAGACCCTGATAGGCGATCTCCCCAAAAAGAAAGACAAAACATCGATCAATATCCCGATGACCGAAATGGCGTTAAAACTCGGCGACATACGATGCGCCAATATGATCGCGGTAGGGGCGCTAATGAAAAGCGCAAAGATACTTTCTATCAAGGTTATTTTGGACGCGTTGAAGTTAATGTTGAAGGGTAAGGAAGATTTATTTTTGAAGAATAAGAAGGCATTGGAGAAAGGTTATAAAATTCCGTAATACGTAATTTTAAAATTACGTATTACATATTACGCATTACGAAGAGTCAGTTTACGAGGAGACCTATGATTCGAGTCCGTTTCGCGCCGAGCCCTACCGGCTACCTGCACATCGGGAGCGCAAGGACCGCTCTATTCAACTGGCTTTACGCAAGGCACAGTAACGGGGAATTCATCCTCCGCATAGAAGATACTGATAAAGCGAGATCAAAAGAAGAATATCTCGATGAGATACTCGGCTCGCTCAGGTGGCTATTCATGAACTGGGATGAAGAGCCGGTCTTTCAATCCAAGAGATTTGAAATTTATAGAAGGTATGCTGAAGATTTAGTGAAGAGAGGCCTCGCCTATAAGGAAGGGGAAGCGATAATATTCAGGGTCGAGAAGGGAAAGACAGCGTCATTCGAAGATATAATTCACGGCAGGATAGAGGTTTCAACAGACGAAATAAAAGACCAGGTATTGATGAAGTCGGACGGCACGCCGACATACAATTTTGCCTGTGTCATAGACGATGCTGAAATGAAGATAACTCATGTCATACGCGGGGACGACCACATATCGAATACGCCTAAACAGATTCTCATTTATAACGCGCTCGGATTCGCGATACCTCGTTTCGCTCATATACCTTTGATATTGAGCACGGACGGAGGGCGTCTTTCCAAGCGCCATGGCGCTACGAGCATATTCGAATATAAAGATATGGGATATCTGCCCGAGGCCATTGTGAATTATCTCACCCTCATGGGCTGGTCGCCCGGACAGGACAGGGAGATTTTACCGCCCGATGAGATTATTAAATTATTCGATGTAAAAGATGTCAATAAAACAGGCGCCACCTTCGACATTGATAAACTAAGTTGGATGAACGGCCAGTATATAAAAGATATGCCGCTCGACGAACTGGTCGCGAGAACCGAGAATTTCCTGAAAGAAAAAAATGTAATCGGCGGCGGATTCGATCGAAACATTTGGCGCGGGGTCGTTAGTGTTTATAAGGAAAGGACCCGGACGCTGAAGGATTTTATAGGCGTCCATGACATATTTTTTAAAGATGAGTTCGAGTATGACGAAAAAGCGGTAGAGAAATATTTAAAAAAGCCGGAATCCAAAAATATAATGAGTAAGTGTAAAATAACCCTTGAGGGCCTTCCTAAATTCGATAAGATTTCTATAGAGGGGTCATATAGAAAATTGGCCGACGATTTAAAATTAAAGGCGGCCGAACTGATACATCCTACGCGCGTCGCCATAAGCGGCAAGACCGTCGGGGCAGGCCTCTTCGATATGATGGAACTTTTAGGTCGCGATAAGGTGGTGAAACGGCTCGAGAGATTCTGCTAAAAGTTGGGAGGTCGTCCAATGGTAAGACGCGAGCCTCTGGAGCTCGTTATCTTGGTTCGAATCCAAGCCTCCCAGCCAACCTTGACGCTCAGGCGAACTACGGTTATTGAAGTAGAATCAAATAACAAAGTTCTTATTGAAGAAAATGCTTGATTTCTTCAATAAGATGTTTTATAATTGAAGCTGGGTTCACTAACCGCATAAGCAAAACTAGAGGAAGCGATATGAACATAGGCAATTTTAAAAGCACCAGAGCAGGAAAAATTGTAAAAACGGATAGAGATTATTCAGCATTCGTTCCTCACTCGTTGCCTCCCGACATTAAGTATTCAACCGGATTGATCAATTTATTAGCTGAAGCAAATCGTCACCTAGGAAATCTTAATGGCGTAGGAATATTATTGCCAAATCCGAACTTGCTGATTGTTCCCTACATGAGAAGAGAGGCGGTATTAAGCTCTAGGATTGAAGGTACACAAACTTCTCTTTCAGATTTGTTTTATTTTGAAGCAGCGCGAAGAGAAGAACAAAAAGCCGAAGCCCAAAAAACAGATGTATTAGAAGTAGTAAATTATGTTAAGGCGATGGATTACGGTCTTAAGAGATTAAAAGAATTACCGATTTGTTTACGTCTTATGCGGGAGATACACGAAATTCTTATGAAAAACGTAAGAGGGCAACATTTGACTCCGGGTGAATTTCGCCGTAGCCAAAATTGGATAGGACCTGCGGGGTGTAATCTAAATGAAGCTAAATATGTACCACCGCCGATTCATGAAATGCATGAGTCTTTAGGAGATTTCGAGAAATTCTTGCACGAACGAGAATCTTTATCAGGTTTAATACAATGTGCGCTTATCCATTATCAATTTGAAGCAATTCATCCTTTTCTAGATGGAAACGGGAGAATAGGGAGGTTATTAATTACTTTATTCTTGTGCGAGCGGGAATTTTTGCATTATCCCATGCTTTATTTGAGTGCGTTTTTTGATAAGTATAGAGATGAATATTACGAACGGCTTCTGTCAGTAAGCCAAAAAGGCGAATGGGAAGAATGGATTAGTTTTTTCTTGCGAGCTATCATCGTTCAATCAAAAGATGCAGCTGAGAATTCAAAAGCCATACTTGGTTTGCTTGAAAGCTATAGAGGACGCATACAGGAGAAACGAACAAGTATATACGTAACTAAATTATTGGATGAATTATTTAAAAATCCATACGTAACTATCCCCCGAACAGCAACAAAACTAAAGACTTCTTTTCATACCGCTAAAGCAGCTATTGAAAAACTTAAAAAAACAAATATTTTGGTTGAAATTACTGATAAACAGCGTGGCAAGGTTTATTGTGCGAAAGAATTATTAAGTTTGTTAGAGAAATAACCATCATTGACAATTAGTCATTTTTTTTGCCTGTTTAGAAAAATAGATTCATTCTTGGGTAATGGGAGATGTTTATGTGGTTTAGGAATAAGGAAAGCGACTTAGAAAATCAGTTAGTAGATATTTATGGAACAATGAAATCTTCTGTTATGGGGCTATCAAAAAGCGAAGCACAAAAAATTGCAAGACAGATGTTGCTTCAAGCCAAGGAAAAAGTTAAGCAGTATGGGTTTGATAGACTTCCACCGAATTTCGGAGACCATATTCTTCAAAAAGAAAAAGAAGATCCAAAATTCATGAATATGAACGTTAAGTGAAAAGATGGCGTACAAGATGCAGACATAAAATGGTTTTGGAATATGCATCCTTTAGAAAGATGTATGCTTGAGGTTGATGACGAAACTACGCGCCTTACGACCTATATGCATCATTCTGAATTGGGTATGTCCTCTGAAAATGCTGCCAAAGAAGTGAGAAAATTCCATCCTATGTTCGGTAACCCGGAAGACACACAACATGCGCAGGGGGATGATAGGCCTTTGCCCGTAGAGTTAAAGGATAGGATAAATAAGTGGGTAGAAAAAAATATGTCTAATGCCCAGGCTTTTAAAGATAGATTAAGCCATTTTTCAACTATGAATTCTTTTATTAGGGCTGAAATTAAAGTAGGCGATATTTAAGATTGTCCCAAGAGTATAAATCCGCCTTTCCTGCGGCGGATGGTAATTTTCACAAGTAGGTGAATTTCTTGAGGTTGCCTGCCCTGAGCGAAGCCGAAGGGCGAAGTTCGTCTGGCGTCTAGTTCGGGCAGCCAACCTTGACGCTCAGGCGAACCACGTTTTGGGATTTGCCAAGGAGAGAAGATGAATAAAATTGTAATAATCATACTCATGTGTCTCCCCCTTGTTGGATGCGGTCAAGAAACTAATTATCCAAGAGTAAATAACCTTGTTAAAAAACCAATAAATAGGTCATTCGAAGATGTAACCCTCGGCATGTCAGAGGGCGAATTTAAAGCCAAATTAATTTATCAACAACGTCAACTTGGACGGCCTTATTTAGTTTATTCAAGGGCATATAATAAATTACATGGGAACCGAATGAAAGAGATAGAAAATGTGTATGAGGTATGGTGTGATTTTTTTAATGGAAAGCTGTATTATATACAAATAGTTTATAATTCTGGATATCGCCTTTCTTGGGATGTATTTATTCATAACACTAAGCAAAAATATGATAACGGCAAAGAAAGTCCTATAGAAAAAGAAATCAGTTGGGACGATAAGAAAACCACTTTGACTATTAAGGAAGAATTTGGGCAACAATTCGGTGAACCAGTTTCTTATTATACGGTATCGTATATGGATGTAAAGCTTGGAGTAGAATATTTAAAAACGGACCAACAATCTTCACCTAAATTTTGATAATATATAATATGTCGTAAGAAAATATGCGAAAAGTGTATAAGTTAATAGTTAAGGCAGTACAAAACGGAAAACTGAAAGAGCCCTTTACGAGTCATGATTTTAGAAAAGCATGCTCAGGCTTAGGAGAGGGAACTTATAATGCATTTTTATGGAAACACAGATTAGGAAAACCTGGTAGTAATACTGAATTATGTGAAAGAATTTCTCCTGGTAAATTCAAGTTGATAAGACCTTTTAAAAACTAGATTGTTTGTAGAATAGTTTTTAATTCACAACAGGCTGTTATTTGTTAGAGCAATATTATGCCGTTTAATCCAAAATATTCGATTACCGAAAAAATTTTAAATAACCTTACGGCTATTGCGTCAGCGCGAGAGGTTATCAAACAGGCATATTTAACGCCAAAATGGGAGACGGAGTTAAGGCGGCAGGCTTTACTACGTAGTGCCCATGCATCAACAGCCTTAGCTGGAAATAAACTGAGCCTTAAACAGGTAGAGGCGTTGTATTATAGAAGGAATAAAAAGGATAAGTAATAGGGGATATGAATAATTATTTTGGTTTTATTGATGAAACAGGCGTTTTACATAATGACCCAGACCAGAGGTTCTTTGCAATAGGCCTATTGAAGTGCGAAGATACTTCGGCTTTATACGAAGAATTACGAATGTTAAAAAATAGGGCCGAGTCGAAACTCGATCTCGAAAAGCAAGCCAAAGGATTACCTGTAAAGAAAGGATGCTTTGAGTTTAAATTTTCAAGCATTACTCGTGGCTCGCATGAGTTTTATTACGATCTTATAGGTCTATATTTTAAATTCACAAAGCTTCAATTCTGTAGCCTCGTGATTGATAAGGCAAATCCTGGTGTAAATATCGAAGAAGTTTTTCCAGACACTTGGGAAGCATATATAGGCTACTCCAAGATGCTGATTAAGAATAATATGAAGCCGGATGATAAAATATGTGTTGTTGCGGATTTCTTGGGAAAGCCGAAAACGAGCAATAAATACTATGAGCCAGAAATTAGAACTTTGCCGACCGTTTACAACGCAACTGTGCTAGAGTCACATGCATCACTTTTTATTCAGCTGGTAGATGTTATGATAGGATGTATTGTATTGGATTTTAAAAGGGGGCGACAGCCAGAGAGAAAAGCGGATATATTCAAGGGTAAAGTTTGTGATTTTCTTAAGGGGAAATTATGGTCGCAATCTTTGGCAGGTAATTTTACAAAACATCAGCCGAATTACTTTAGCGTGTGGGAATTTAATCCGAAGCAGAAATAAAAAATGCGAGCCATCGACCCAGTCAACGCCCGCATTTTAAATATACCTTAAGAAACGCTATTTGTCAAGGGTTTTTGTTAAAATTAACCCAAATAGATAAAACCGCCTTTGCCGTGGCGGGCAGAAAGTTTTACAAGTAAAGGGATTTCTTGACGCCCTGAAGTTCGTCTGGCGTCTAATTCGGGCAGCCAACCTTTATTTTTATTGTATGGTAATTTTTCGGAGCGACGGGAAAAGATGTTGTTAATTATTAGACAAAACGCCTACGAAGAGACTTTGAAAAAAGTGGCTGAGGATCTAAAAGGATACGTAAAGGTTGTAGTCGATGTTCGTCGGAATATTTTATCTGCCGGAGGGAAGTTACATGTAGATGGGGAGAAATTGCTGCTTCAGGATGGAAGTAGACAAGCGGATCTGTGGGGCGGAGGCATAGATTTTGAGACCGGTGAAATTGATCTCGATTCCATGATTAATTTAAGGCCTGGTCAGGGCAATGCCAGCAGAGAAGTCTTGGATCCAAATATCCGAAAAGCGATAGAAACCATCATTCGCAATTTGTTGAGGTGAGTCGTGAATGCGCGAGAATTGACCTTGAACATCGCGGTGAATCTAGGACGTATTGGGAGGCTGGCCTATGAGGGAAGGGTTGATCGTTTACATCAATTTTTAGAGGAAACCGAAGAATATGTTCGTGAACTGGAAAAATCCCCTAAATCGCCGCGGTTTGAGAAGACTTTTAATAACTTTAAAGAGGATTTTACCGAGCTCAAAAATGATGCGCGTTTAGACGCACTATGGGCAGAAATGATTTTTACTTGGGCTAATATATTGACACATCGTGCCCAATTAGCTTAAAATTCCTTTTTTGTGTTATAATGTCGTCCATAATTTGTGCGCGGGTGGCGGAACTGGCAGACGCGGCAGCTTGAGGGGCTGTTGGGTTTTCCCATGCAGGTTCAAATCCTGTCCCGCGCACCATTCTGCTTCGCCGAAGCCATACCCGAATGCTCCGGTTGAATGGCGAAGTAGGGCAAAATAAAAGGTTGGATAAACGGATTAGGTGGCCCCATGGTCTAGCCTGGCCTAGGACGTCAGGTTCTCAGCCTGAAGACTCGGGTTCAAATCCCGATGGGGCTACCAATCGGGACGGTTAACCCCAAAGAGTAAACGATCCCGGAGCATAAAGAAAATTTAATATTTTGACATTTTTAAATTGAAAGAGTAGAATATGGCCATCGGGCAGAAAAATGGCTAATATCAATCAAAAATATCCCCCCACAACAATCCATATCAAAATTATCCGGAGGTCAATATGTTAGAGTCTGGGATTGTCAATATGGCTATGTTATTTGTGGTCACTGCCATATCTCTTATCTTCGTAGCGGTCTGGATCATTAAGTCTGAAGCAAGAATAAAGTTTTGCAGGGCCGAGATAAAAAGGCTCAAGTCGCAGGTGGAATCCGGTGAACGCGAAAAGTTCACTTTATTGGAGAAACTCGATAGCGTCGAAAAAGGGGAAGACGATTTTAGCGGAAGCAATCGGATGCAAAATTCTTTCGAGAAAGACGAACAGTCTAAGCGGCTGAAAGAGGCCCTTAAGCAGAATACGGCCTTAGAAAAAGAGACTAAAAAATTGAAAGCGGAATTGGACGAAGCGAAGAAGTCCTTAGAGGAAGTATATAAGGCGCTTTCGACTTAAAGTTGATTTTGAGAATAGGTTTAAGCGATATACTTGATACTTAGAAAATTTGAGGAGCGGACCGCATATGGAAATAAGCGAGATGAGAAGGAAGATAATAGACAAGATTAAGGAAGAGGGGCGCGAGACGGCCGGGAAGGGAAAGAAGGTTGATTTATATTCCCTGTCCGCGAAAATGGGGATCAGCGAAGTTGATATATTGAAGGTATTTAAAAAGGCCCCCGCGGAGAAAGAGGAGAAAGAGGGAACAGGCACGACCCCTGAAGAAGGGCAGGAAGTGAAGACGAAGAAACCCGTTGATGATTTAATCATCGAGAAACCCGCAGAGGAACATCAAAAGAAGATATCCAACTTGGAATTTGAAAATCGGAGTCTCAAGCAGTTGTATGCCCAGGCCCTTAAAGACCGCGACAACCTTCTCGTTCAGATTAGCGAGAAAGATAAGGCGATAGTGGAGTTCGAAAAGAAGACGATGGACGAGTTCAACGAGTCTCAGAAGGAAAGGGAGCGTGCAATCGGCAACACGGAAATGTTGCGCTCAAAAGTCTATTCGCTTACCAAAGAATCGAAGGACAAGACAGGACGAATAGCTCAATTGGAGGAGAGGTTAAAGGCAAGAGAGAAAAAGTTGGCGGAATTCGATAAACTGAGCAAGAGTTCAGAGAACGAAAATAACGATAGGGCGCAGAAGCTCCAGTCTATAGAGCAGGAGAACGAGCGGCTAAAGGATGAGGCGCTGAACTCGAACGTCGAACTCGAAGCTAAGGGCAAAAAACTCGCGGAACTTGCTCAACTTTTTAAGAATCTGGAAACGGAGTCTTCTCGGATGACGCTCAAACTTAAGGCCTCCGAAAAGTCAAAAGAGGAATTGGAAGAGATCGTCGTCAATCTCAAAAAGGAACTTGAGGCAAAGGATAAGGCGATAGAGCATACCGGCGATATTCATAAAGAATTGGAAAACCAGCTAAAGGGGGCCGTCTTGAAACTCGGGATTCTTGAAAAGAAAAGAGAAGAACTCGAGGAAGAGATATCCATCTTGAGACAAGAAGTCGAATCATCGAATAAGAGGCGTGAAAATGATAGAGGCATGGCCGAGGGCCGTATCAACGACCTAAAAACAGAGGTTGACAGATTGAGGAATTTAATAAAGGAAAAGGATAGGAAAGAGATAGATTTTAATGAGGCAATTGACAACCTCGAATCAGAAATCGAGATGCGGGATAAGAAGATAGAGTCGGACATCATGTATCAAGAGAAGGTATTGAAGGAATTGAATGAATTGCGCAAGAGCTCAAAGAATAGCGCAAAGAATAAGGTTTTAAGGTACGAGGAAGAGGAGTTGAATGAGGGTTAGCCCATGTATATCGTAAAAGATATATGTCGCGCCATAAGGACTAAGACTAAAAAAGCGACTGTGCAGTTATTCCTTAATTACAAAGGCGGGACTGGCAAGACGAGCATCTCTTCCGCTTACGGATATTATCTCGCCAAGATTGGCAAAAGGGTTTTAATGATAGACCTCGACGCGCAGGCCCATCTTACCGCGTGTTTCAATCAGGAAAGTATCCGCCGCAATAAAAGCCTGTACGGCGTGGTTGTGAGCGGCGAACGGCTTTCAGACATAGTAGTCGATACGTCATTGGAGCGTCTAAAACTTGTTCCCTCTTCAATATCTCTTTCGGCGTTAGAATTACCCCTCTACAGAATGCCTATAGGCGAATTTAGGTTAAGACAGGCCTTAAGGAACGTCGATAAGGATTACGATTATATAATAATAGATGCCGCCCCGAGCATAGGGCTTTTAAGCCTGAACGCGATACTGGCGTGCGATGAGCTCTTGGTGCCCCTATTGGCGGATTTTCTCTCTTTTCACGGCCTAAAAATTTTATTGGAGACACTCGCGTCTATCGAGAAGGAGTTCCAATTCTACCTCGGCAAGATGCACATTTTTTTAAACCGCTATAACAGCGCCTACCCTGTATGCAGAGAGTGCCAGGAGGCGATACATAAATTTTATCCGCAGTATTCACTGAAGACGGTCATAAATGAAGCGTATGAGATAATGGACGCTTCAAGCATGGGAAAGTCTCTTTTCGAAGTCCACCCCGACTCAAAGGCCGCGGAGGATATAAAGGATCTTGTTTACGAGGTGAATGGTTTTAAGTGAGCAAATCGGAGGGAAAATGAGAAAAAAATTCGAATCCAATGTCGCGCAGGAAATACCCAAGACGAAACTTAATGAGCCGGAATTGCCGTGGAAGATAACCGACGAAGACCTCGAGCAAATAGTCTCTAAAGACGAAGGGTATGAAGCGCTCACAAAGGATACGTCTCCGCTTAAGGCGAGAGCGATATTCCTGATAGCCCTTGTCTCGGCCGTATTTCTATTCATAGTGAATCTGGCGGCCGACTTTATGACAGCGAATGAAAACATGCGCACGGAGATGATAAAACGTTCTTTAGATACGAACACCCTTCAGTACAATCTGCAAAAGGCGGTCGCGGAAAAGGCGCAAGCGGGCGAGCGCGCTACGCAACTTGAAAAGAAGGTCGAAGACCTAAACGCTCAGAAGGCGCTCTTCACCGATGTTATAGAGAGCCTGACGAAAAAGGGCGAAGATGTGCCCTCTGAAGATTAGACTCAAATAATCTTCCTGTCGCTATAGTCTTTAAAGATTAATGAAAAAATCCATGTTCGGGAAAGCTCTCCGCTATATCATCCTACTAGCCTGCGTCTTGTGCGGCACAAGCCCCGCGTTCCCCCAAGAAGAATTGTGGTCTGAACTCAACGCAAAAGCCATAGATCTCAAGCGTGAAGGAGATGTCTCTAATTCAACGATAGTGGCCAAGCGCGCATTAGAGATCGCTAAAAAATTATTCAAACCCCGAGATGAAAGAAGGGCCATCTCTTTAAATACTCTGGCCGACGTCTATGTATCGCAAGGAAAATATTCCCGGGCCGAGCCTCTTTTAAAAAGAGCGCTTGCCATACGGACGCTATCCGTAGGCGATAGGGTGACGGAGAAAGATCTTTTGGAGATTGCGGCGGGCTTGAGGAATTTGGCAAGACTTTATAAAGCCGAATTTAGATATTCGAGGTCAGAGGCGGTTCTAAAACGGTCCATAAAGATGGGAGAGGGCCTGTATGGCAGAAACGTTCCTTATCTAATCGGCGACCTTAAAGAACTCACTTCTTTATATGAGCTGCAAAATAAGTATAGCAAGGCGGAACTTTCTTCAACGCGGCTTGTGAAATTATGTGAAGAGCATTTGGGCGCATCCCACCCCGACACCGCGCTCGCCCTAAACGGGCTTGCCAAAATTTATAGAGAGGAAGGCAAATATTCTGAGGCCGAGCCGATCCTCAAGCGTGTGCTCGATATAAATGAGAAGGCGTTGGGCCCAAATGACGTAAAAGTAGCGGCCAATCTTAATAACCTCGCCTCAGTTTACTATCATCAAGGTAAATACTCCGACGCCCAAGCCCTTCTCGAACGCTCACTCGAGATAGACGAAAAGGCATTCGGTAAAGAACATGAATCGATCGCGCAAGACTTAACAAGCCTCGCCGCCGTATATTACTGTCAGGATAAATACGAACCCGCCGAGCGCCTCTATAGACGCGCGCTCGAGATAAACGAAAAAAGATTTGGCCCGTCTCATCCATCTGTCGCGAAGGGCCTGACCGATCTGGCCCTTCTTTACACTTCCCAGAAAAGATACCTTGACGCCGAGCCCCTCCTCAAACGCTCGCTTGAGATAAACGAGAAGACCCTGGGGCCCGATGATCCGACAACATCAACTATTTTGAATAACCTCGCCGCTGTTTATTATAATCAGGAAAAATATTCCGATGCGGAGCCGCTTCTTAAACATTTGCTAGAGATAGATAAGAAAAACTTGGGCAATAATCATCCGGTAGTCGCGGACGATTTCAACAGTCTTGCCGCGACTTACTTTCATCAAGGTAAATATTCGGAGGCAGAAGCACTCATGCACTGCGCGCTCGAGATAGATCAGAAGGCGACCGGCCAAGATCGGCAGGGCCTGGTAGAAGACTTGAAAAATTTGATAAACTTATATGAATCCCAAAACAAATATCCCGACGCGGAACTTTTTTATGCGATGCTGCTGAAGGAATACGAAAATACGCAGTATTTAGACCATCCAGATGTCGCCTTAGCATTAGACGGCGTGGCGAAAATTTACAGATCTGAAGAAAGGTACGCTGAGGCAGAGCCGATAATAAAGCGTTCACTGGAGATAAATGAGAAGACCTCAGGACCCGATGACCCCCGAATAGCGGTCAATCTTAACAATCTGGCCACAGTCTACTATTATCAGGGCAAATACTCAGAGGCGGAGCCGTTAATAAAGCGCGCAATCGAGATCAATGAAAAGAGATTTGGCGGTGATTCAGCCGATGTGGCGACGACTTTGAATAATCTCGCCTCGGTCTATTTTCGCCAAGGCAAATATTCTGACGCCGAACAGCTTATGAAACGAGCGCTCGAGATAGATACTGTAACATTTGGAAGGTATAATCAGGCGGCATTAGCGGACATGAATAATCTGGCCGCACTCTATGCTGAACAGGGAAGATACGAAGAAGCAGAGTCGCTATACAAAGAGATTGACGGGATAAAAAAATCAAATTCTACTCAATCCGATTGAATATTGCGGCTGGCAAACCAAATTTTATGCCACGAAAAAGTCATGATAAAGAGCGAAAAAAGTTTGATTGAGTAATTATTTGTTCCCACCTTGACTTCGTAATAATCATTATGTATACTTTAACAAAAAGTTAGTTACTAACTACTTTGTTAGAATTTTTAAAATACCTTGTCGTAGAGCAGGTTTAAACCTGCTCTACGACAAGGTCGAGATGTTAAGGAAATGAAAATAAAGGAAGAAAATTTTTCAGTCCATCGCAAATTGGATGATAAAGAGATAAAAAATCTCACTCTACTAGAACATATCCGCACAAAGGGACCCATCTCGAGGACAGATCTTTCTAAACTTACCCAGATAAACATGGTTTCTATCTCCAATTATGTAAAAAATTATATATCTAAAGGAATAGTTTCCGAGACAGGTTACGATATTTCTTCGGGCGGCAGAAGGGCGGAGATGCTTGAGGTAAACGTAATAGAGAATTACGTATTAGGGATAGAATTACGCGCTCAAGAGGCAGTGCTTGTATTGACGGATCTTAAACTAGACATAATTGAAAAAGTGAAGACCGAAAGGCAAAAGGACGAAGATAAATTTGAGGTAAAATTGTTGTATGTGATTGAGGATTTATTCAAGAGGCATAATACGGCTCCTGATAATGTAAGAGGCATAGGAATCGGCGTCTCGGGCGACAACGATAAATGCAATTCCGCATGTTCATTCATAAAAGAAAAGTTAGCGAGAGAGGTCTTTCTCGGAAACGACGCCAAGGTTGCCGCCCTAGGCGAGAGGACGCTGAATAGAGACTCAGGAGTCGATACTCTCTTATATATCTATTCACATTTAGGATGCGGGATAGTTTTTAGGGGAAATACATATTTTGGACACGATTTTACAGATGGAGAATCACAACCTTCTATGGAAGCGGCCCGTTATTTGAGGCCGTGGGGTTTTAATTTAGGAATTATCAAGACCTCCAAAAGCGTTGTAGATAAAGGGGTCGGAACCGAGATGGTGCGCATTGCCGGAGGCAGGGCCGAAAATATCACGAACGATGTGATCATAGAGGCGGCCGGGAAAGGTGACGTGGCGGCGTTGGGGATAATCGAGACCGCGGGATTGAATTTGGGTCTAAGGATAGCCTATCTTGTGAATTTGTTCAGCCCGGATGTTATCATGGTAGGCGGCGGTATCGAAGAGGCCGGGGATATAATATTCAATCCTATAAAAAAGGCCGTGGAGAGGTTCGCATCTCAATCTCTGCAAAGGTCTACTAAAATAATGGCTGGAAAATTGGGCGAAGACGCTGTCAGTTTAGGCGCGGCGTCTCTTGCCATAAGAGAGATATTTTTGAGCGCGTAAAACGGAGGAGAATAATATGCCAGAAGAGAAAAATTGCACTATTTGCGGCAAACCGTTCTTGGCGAATAAATATCGTCCGAATCAGGTGATCTGTTCTTCGCTTGAGTGTCAATATCAAAGACAATTAAACAACATGAAGTCCTGGCGCGGGAAAAATCCAAATTATTTCAGGTACAGAGAGGCGCGGGATACGTCTTGGAAGGAGACGTGCAAACAAAGGTCTTTAGACTGGCGCAAGAGACACGAGGAATATCTCAAGCTCTATAGGGAAGAGCATAGAGAGCGCCACAGGAATTATATGAGAGATTACATGAGAGAATACAGAAAGAAAAATAAATCCACCGACAATAAAGAAAATGAAATCCCCTCGAGTTAAAGGAGGCCCCACCCGCCCGCCACTATTAAATAGATCGAGATTGGCGGCATCCCTTCTTATAATGTTTACGATGTCGTTGTCGCAAGCTTTTTGTCAAAACGGCGTCTCTTTCGCTCAAGTTCCGATCTCCAAGGAAGAGTACGCGAATAAGGAAGAATTGAAGATGGACGATAAGGCCCAGAGAAGAGACCCTGCTCCGGAGATCGGCAAAACCGTTAAAAAAGAATCTGTGCCTGAGAAGATAATCCTAAATAGAAAGCGGATAGATGAAAAAAGAAAGAGATCTAGAGAAACACAACTAAACAGAGAATTAGGCATTGTAGATATGAAAGGCGATTCAAAAAAAGAGGCCCAGATATATACTCTCAATGATTGCATGGAGATAGCGATTGAAAATCACCTGCCTTTACAGATCGCGAAGAAGAGCATGAAGTTGGCTGAGATGCGGCTCTTTGAGGCAAGAAGAAATCTTCTTCCGACCGCGACGCTGGCGTGGGAAGAATCCGTAGGAAAAATTTCAGGCAGGTATTATACAGGAAAAAAAGAATATGTCGAAGGCCAGCAGCCGCTCTTTCGCGGCGGAGAATTATATTTTACGATGAAACAGGCGGAGGTCAACCTCGAGGTCATGAAGAACGATCACAACAGGATAAGCAATGAACTCGTTCTTCAGGTCAAAAAGGCCTACTATACTTTAGCCAAGTCAAAAGAGAATCTAATTTTGCAAAAAGAACTATCGAAAGAGGTCGAGAAGATATTGGATATGCTTACGAAGCAGGCGGACGCAGGGATAGCTCCAAAATTGGAAGTCCTAAATGTAGCTTCACAGGCGAGCCAGGCAAGGTATCAATTAGTGTCTGCGGAAGGCGATGTCTCCGTAGCGGAACTTATATTGAAGCAGGCGATGAATATCGATTCTAAGGAGAAAATAGATGTAGCGGATTCAGAGGTGAAATTTAAAAAGATCAAAATCGACTTCGAAAACGCCCTTAACGCCGCAATGATGAACAGGCCCGACCTCAAAGTGAATACGTTAATGTTCGAGTACTATAGGTATGGCACGAGGATAGCGAAGGCGAAGGGCTGGCCGAAGATAGATTTACTCGGTTCTTGGGGGCTGGCAAAAGAGGAATTTTTGTCTCGAGACATGGCTGATACAGATGCGGATCAGGAGTTAAAACCACAGTGGTACGTCGGAGTTAAGACGAGCATGCCGTTTTGGGGTTCGACAGGAGAATATTCCTTGACCAAGGAAGAATGGGTGCCGGTAGTCAGCACAACCCGCGGCACCGCGGCGACAACGAATTCCGTAAAACTTAAGATTCTTGATAAACTCGATTATTATTCCGGCAAGCAATTGGCGGAAATAGACTTTGACAGGTCAAGGCAAGAACTAAATAAGGTGAAGCAGGACATAGCGCTGGAAATCAAGGAGTCTTGTTTTAATTACGAGAAGGCATTGGTTCAGTGGGAGACAGCGTCTAATAAGGTAAAATATCAGGAGAAGGATTTAGAACTCGTAAGGTTGAAGAGAGGATTTGATGAGGCGCAGGATTCAAATGTTATAGACAGCATGATAAGATTGGCGCAGGAGAAATTTGGATACGTTCAGGCGATCGCCGACTGCCACATTGCGGTCGCGACTCTGAATAAGGCGATTGGCGTCGAAGATTATTTTAGGGACGAGAGTGAACTAAAAATGAGAGGCATTTTAAAATGAGAAAGCTAGATTTGGGAAGTTTAAAATTAAAGGCAGAAAGTTTAATATCAAAGGTCAGGGATTTAAAATTCAAGAAACACAATTTCTTTCTTCTGCTTTTTTCTATAATCGTCCTCATTTTCCTTGTGCGCGCAACCGGGAACATTCAGAGAGTGTTGTTCAAGAAAAAAACTGAGGTCATGAAGAAGGCGCCGGCCGTCACGTTTGAGGAAGAGGCGGCCCCTGTTAAGGCATTCAAAGTAAAGAAGACAGATTTTAAGGATACCCTGCCCGCCATAGGGACTATCAAGGGATTCAAGGAAGTCGAGCTTAAGTTTCAAACAGCCGGTGTAATAGAGAGCATAAATTTCGAAGAAGGAGAGAAGGTGCAGGAAGGCGATATAATCGCAAGTCTCGTTCAGAAGGATGCGCTCCTTAAATTGAAATATGCGGAGATAGAATTGAGCAAGAATCAAAAGTTATTCGAGATCGGAGCGATAAACTCTATAAAGATGGAACAGGCAAAGTTGGAATATGAGTCAGCTAAGAGCGATTTAGATAAGACAAACATTTACGCAGTATCAAACGGCCTTTTCGGCGTCAAACTGATGGATATGGGCAGTTACGCGACTCCAAGCGACAGGATTGGAATCTTTGTTGAGATAGATAAGGTATTCGCGGAATTCAGTATAATCGAAAAGGATATACCTAAAATAGCGCTCGGTCAGAGGGCCGAGGTTTTCGTAGACTCATACCCCAATAAATCATTCAGCGGCTCGGTCGATAGAATAGCGCCGCTGATAGAGGGCCGGTCCAGGACACAGGCCATTAAGGTCGAACTCGACAATATGGAAGGCCTCCTCAAACCCGGCATGTTCGTGCGGTCCCTGATAGCCACTTATGAAAAGAAAGAGGCGATAGTGGTTCCCTCATCTTCTTTGAAAAAGAAAGAGAATGAATACTTCGTATATGTGGTGCACAAGGAAGAGCTGAAGAAACCGGTAGTCGAGACAAAACCAGAAGGAAAGAAGGCCGTTAAAAAAGGACTCAAGATTTTCGGCAAGAAAAAGGAAGAGCCAAAAGTGGAGGAAAAAGTCAGAGAAAAGGAGGCCGAACTTGGACTGGTTGAGGCAAGGAAGGTGAAATTGGGCTACATGACGCAGGATCTCGTTGAAGTAGAGGATGGTTTAAAGGAAGACGAGCTGATAATAATAGAGGTAGTAGAGGAATTTAAGGATAAAGCTAAGGTTGAGATCGCTGAAGTGCAGGAAGGGCTTATTTAGTTCACCAAAATGAATTTACCTAAATTCTCAGTCGAGCGGCCTGTGACCGTTATGATGATAGTCGCAGGAATTTTAATATTCGGCGTAGTTTCACTCGGACTTTTGCCTCAGGAACTATTCCCCCAGATAGTCTATCCCCAACTTACTGTCGTAACCCCTTATGCGAACGCGGCACCGGAAGAGATAGAGACTTTAATAACTAAGACGATAGAAGAGGCGATAGGCACAGTCGCCGGAATCAAACGGATACACTCTATATCCAAGGAAGGATTATCGCTCGTAATTGCCGAGTTCGGGTGGAATCAGAACATAAACTTCGCGGCGCTCGGAATGCGGGAAAAGATAGACCTCATAAAGGAGAGGCTCCCCCGGGAAGCGGAAGAGCCGATAGTCCTACCGTTTAATCCATTCGATAAACCCATCCTTATATTGAGTGTCACGAGTTCAAAAGAAGAGCGCTCAGCCGTTTCCTTGAGAGAGTTGACGAGGAAGATGATAAAAGACGAGATCGAGAAGACCGAAGGCGTCGCTTCAGCAACGATATCGGGCGGTCTCGAAAGAGAGATACAGATCGAGGTAAACCAGGCCAAACTTCAGGCAAGACAGATACCTATACTCGATGTTTCCAAGGCGATATCGAACGCGAATCTTAACTATCCGGCAGGGACAATAAAAGAAAGTTTCTATGAATATCTCATAAGGACATTGGGCGAATTCGAACACGTTCGGGATATAGGCGAGGTAGCCGTAAGAAGCGAGGCCCAGGAGCAGGAAGATCAATTTTATGAATCAAGGACGGAGTCCCCGTATAGACTTAGGGGCCCCATCTCTAAGTCAAAACGGTTAATATATATAAAAGATATAGCCGAGGTCATAGATGGGATAAAAGAAAGAACCTCGTATTCAAGGTTCAACGGAAAAGAGAATATATCCATCTCCATTCAGAAACAGGCGCTTGGGAATACGGTGAGGATAATAAATAGAGTTAAGAAAAAAATAGAGGATTTGAAATACGATCTGCCTAAAGATATCAGCGTGGCCATAGTCTACGACCAGTCCCAATTTATAAAGAGTTCGATAAACGGGGTATGGGACGCCGCATGGCAGGGCGGCGTGTTGGTATTTTTGGTGTTGTTCTATTTCCTCCGGAATATCTGGAGCGCTCTAATTGTTACGCTTACCATACCTATCTCAGTGATGGCGACCTTCGCCCTCATGTACTTTTCAGGGATAACTTTGAATATGATGTCCTTGGGCGGGCTCGCCTTCGGGGTGGGGAGTCTGGTTGACTGCGCCATCGTAGTCGTGGAAAATATATACAGGCACATGCAGTTGGGCAAGGATAAGAAAGAGGCCGCTATTATTGGCGCTAATGAGGTCTTCATCTCCGTTACCGGATCTATTCTTACCACGGTCGTTGTATTTTTACCTCTCATATTCGTTATAGGCATAATTGGGCAGATGTCAAAGGATTTCGCCCTCACTGTAACATTCTCTCTTTTGGCATCTTTGATCGCGTCCCTAACAATAATCCCACTCCTCGCTTCGAGAAGACTAAACGTAGGGAAAGGTGTATCGCTGGAAAGCGAGGACGACCTTTCGTCGATAGACAAGGCGGCCGCATCGTCAAGGTTAAGAAAATTTTACGGAGGGATGCTCGATAAATATGTAAATAGAAAGGGGAGGTATCTCTTCATTACGCTAGTGGTATTCCTGGCCTCTTTAATCCCATTTGTTTTTATGGACAAAGAGATGATGCCAAAGGTTGACCAGGGCCAATTTACCATAAAGGTCGATATGCCGGCAGGGACGCGACTGGATGTCACTAATTATATTGCGCAAAGATTAGAAAATCTTCTAGTAACCATACCGGAGGTGGAGACGATAAGCGTGATGGTCGGCTCGACGAAAGAAATGACGACGAGAGATGTGGTGGAACGCCTCAGCTCCAACCAGTCGGAGATCGTCTTATCCTTGAAAAAGAATAGGAAGTTGAAGAGTTCAGATGTAGCGCAAATTATTAAGGATAAACTTGCCGCCATGGATTTGAAAGGCGCGAGGATAGAATATATACTTCAGGAAAACGTCCTCACAACCGGCCTTGGGGCTCAGGCCCCCGTAACTATCGAGATAAGGGGCAACGAGTTGAATATTTTGGAAAAGTTGACATATGAGGCGCAGAAAAAGTTAGGCGGCATAGCAGGAGTCTATGGGATAAAGAATAATCTCTCCGAGCCCTCCCCTGAGATGAAGATATTTATAAACAAAGACAGGGCCTCTATGTACGGCTTATCAGTGGCGGACATTGCCCAAACATCGATGATAGTTTTGAAGGGCTACATCGCGACCAGATTGAAAGAAAAGGGCGAGGAGATAGATATACGCGTGAGAT
Source organism: Omnitrophica bacterium RIFCSPLOWO2_01_FULL_45_10 (assembly GCA_001804165.1). Lineage (GTDB taxonomy): Bacteria > Omnitrophota > Gorgyraeia > 2-01-FULL-45-10 > 2-01-FULL-45-10 > 2-01-FULL-45-10-A. Next base: position 26,140 of record MHFL01000023.1, read on the forward strand.
TGCGAAAAGAAGATAGGGACGATTTTGATAAATTGGCCAGGGTGGAATTACAGTCACCGACAGGGGCCAAGGTTCAACTCTCTAGCGTTGCCAGTTTCGGAAAGGGCATGGGACCAAGCGAGATAAAGCGAATGAATCAGGAAAGGATCGTTTCAGTTTACGCGAATATATATAATAGGCCCGTAAAAGATGTGACAAGCGATGTGAATACGATGTTGGGCAGGATAGAAATGCCCAGGGGCTATCTCGTAAAACTTACCGGCGAGACCGAAGAGATGAAGGCGTCGTTCACCAGCATGAGAAACGCTATCATAGCGGCGTTCCTTTTGGTCTACATGATAATGGCCGCGCTCTTCGAATCTCTGTGGCAGCCATTCATAATCATGGTTACTATACCGCTTTCACTCATAGGCGTGTCTCTAGGCCTATTCTTTACCCGCACCAGTATCTCTGCCTATGTCCTCATGGGAGTAGGCATACTCGGAGGAATAGTGGTCAACAATGCCATCGTTTTGATAGACTGCATAAATTTATTCGTCTCTAAAGGAATGTCCGTCAAAGATGCCGCCATCTACGCCAGCAAAGTGCGTTTGAGGCCCATACTCATGACAGCGCTCACGACCATACTTGGATTGGTGCCGATGGCATTTTTAGGCGGCGAAGGCGCGGAACTTCGTTCTCCCATGGCGATAACCGTCATGGGCGGTTTGACAGTTGCCACATTCCTGACGCTTGTTGTAATCCCGACGATATATTTAGGTTTAATCGACATACGAAATAAAATATTCCCGCCAAAAGAATCAAAAAAGAAGAGAAAAGAATGAGTCTTCCCTCCTTTTCGATTAAAAGACCCGTCACCATGCTGATGGTTTACACGATATTGATCCTGTTGGGTTTTCTCTCCTTACTGCAATTGCCGGTAGAACTATACCCTAATATAAGTTTCGGCGAGATAAGCATAATAATACAAGTGAGGGGAGGCATCCCGCCGACAGAGGTTGAGACGCTCGTCACAAAACCGGTCGAAGAGGCGGTCGGGACCGTCAGCCATTTGGAAGAGATGCTATCGATATCCAAAGAAGGGGAGTCAACCGTTGTGTTGAGTTTCGAGCCGGGCATAAATATGGATTTCGCGGCGCTCGAAGTGAGGGAGAAGTTCGCGAGAGTAAAGAATAAACTTCCAAAAGAGATAGAGAAACCCGTTATAGCGCAGTTTAAAAGGTCCGACGTGCCGATAGTCATAATGGCTGTTACGAGCCTAAGAAGGACCACAGAAGAGATGCGAAAGATCGTTGATGAAACCGTTCGGGAGGCAATAAAACGGGTTAACGGCGTGGCGGACGCCGAGGTTGCCGGGGGGAGAGAGAGAAAGATTCTGGTTGAGGCGGACCAGAGAAAGATGGCCGCCTACGGATTATCGCTCGAGAGAATAATATCCATGATTAGTTCTAACAACCTAAATTTATTGTCGGGAGAGATTGAGAGAGAGGAAGACAAATATCTCATACGCACGATAGGACTCTACAAATCCATAGATGACATAAAGGATATCCCTGTCTCCGCGCTTCCGAACGGCACAATCGTGAGATTGAAAGACGTCGCGCAGGTATTAGATTCTTACCTGGAGCCGACGGGCTACGCACGAGTCAATATAAGGCCGGTGGTCTCAATATATATACAGAAAGAGTCAACGGCAAATACGATAGAAGTCGCGCGTTCGATAGAAAAGGAAGTCGCCAAGTTAAAAGAAACTCTTCCCAAAGATATCCAGATAGTGGTAACTTCAAATCAGGCGGACTTTATAAAGAAGGCGATAGAGAACTTAAAGATTTCCCTTCTTCAGGGCGCCGGCCTTATAATTTTAGTGTTGGCGTATTTCTTAATCATATTAAAAAGAAAATTTTTAATTTTAGCCACCGCGCTTTTAGTGGCGACACTTTTTTTGCCGGCCAAGTTGCTCTATTTGCTTTTAGCCGGTATGGTTATCGCGTCCATTTTGATTCCCAAGGTCAGGCCCGTTTTAATAGTGACGTCGGCGATCCCTATATCGGTGATAATAACTTTTTCGCTCATGTGGGCGATGAAACTGACGGTGAACTTCATGACATTATTCGGCCTGGCGCTCGGCGTGGGGATGCTCGTAGATAACTCTATCGTTGTGTTCGAGAACATATTGCAGAAGCATGAATTGGGGATGAAGGGAATCCCGGCGGCGATTGCGGGCGCTGAGGAGGTATGGGTCGCCATATGGGCATCCACGCTCACGACGATAGTAGTCTTCTTGCCGATGGTCTTTGTAGGAGAAGAGATAAAACTCCTTTACGGCGGAGTGGCGTGGACAGTCACTTTCTCTTTAGTCATATCCTTATTTGTCGCTATAACGATAGTCCCGCTATTGTCCTCGAGGATGCGTTTTTCAATGGAAGACATACCGAAGGGTTACGGAAAGACCAATGTAGTAGGATTTATGAAGGCCCTTTATGGCGCGCAGAGAAGGGGCATTCTGTATGTCATCAGAAATAGATACCGCATTCTCATATAC
>MHFL01000023.1:28751-33692 GCA_001804165.1 Omnitrophica bacterium RIFCSPLOWO2_01_FULL_45_10
AGCAGAACAGGTTCACTACATTTATAGAATTGCCGACGGGAACCAAACTCGAAGTCACGGACAACATCGTTAAGAAAGTCGAGGCGCTTGTAAAAGAGATCCCGGAGGTAAAGACGTTCTCATCGAGGGTTGAGGCATGGTCGAGCAAAGTCTATGTGGAACTGGTGAGTTTGACAAAACGCAAAAGGTCGGTGAGGGAGGTCATCGACAGCCTCCGCCCCAAAGTCGAAAAGATCCGGCCGGCCTTCATATATTTCGAAGAGGAGCAGGAAGTGGGCACAAAAGAAATCATCATAGAACTCTTCGGCTACGATTATAACATATTGAGAGAAATTGCCATATCGATGGCAACGCGGCTCGGTACAGTAAAGGGATTCACCGATACCAAGATCAGGATGAGGGAGGGCCGGCCGGAGTTAGGGCTTAAAGTCGACAGGAAGAAAATAGGCATATTCGACATGACAGTAACGGATGTGGCGGATATGATACACGCCCAGATGCGGGGTTTGAGGGCGACTCTCTTTCACACGGAATCCAGTGAAGTTGAGACCATAGCGCGGCTCGACGAAAAATACAGGAAGACCTTCAAGGACCTGCATAAACTCATCCTGGTAAATAAAGAGGGTGACAATATCATTTTGGAGCAAGTGGCCGATTTCAAATACGGACTGGGCCCCAGCGAAGTATGGAGGAAAAATAAGACTCGGATGGTTCAGGTCAGCGCGAACATCTCACGGTTTCCATTGAGCAGAGCGGTGGAGATGACGAGAGGCGTTTTAAGCGACCTTAAACTGCCGGAGGGCTACTTTTACAGATTCGGCGGTAATTATCCTACGATGATAGCGACCCAAAAACAATTCCGCGCCGTAATATGGCTAATAGTCATCCTCATATATCTCGTGCTGGCATCTCTCTTCGAATCATACCATCAGCCATTCATAATTATGATATCTGTCCCGTTGGCCCTGGTAGGCGTTGTAGCGTCGCTACTTATTACGGGAAAATCAATCGGGATGGGCGTCCTTGTGGGGCTTATGATGCTGGGCGGGATAGTCGTAAATAATGCCATTCTTTTGATAGACCATGCCAACCAACTGCGGAAGAGGAACATAAATTATTTGAAGGCAGCCATGATAGCTTCACGCGATCGACTGAGGCCTATACTCATGACGACAATAACAACTCTCCTTGGCCTTCTTCCGATGGCAACGAGCACTCAGGAAGGCTCAAATCTATGGAGTCCACTGGCTATTACTGTCATGGGAGGCCTGACCAGTTCTACAATTTTAACGCTTCTCATCGTGCCTAGCGGTTACGTAATGTCAGAGGAATTGCGAATCAAAATAAGACAATTTTTGGACAAGAAGAGGAGTGAGAAGGCTAACCCACTTTCAGTTCGTTAAGTTATAAAATAGTTAAATATTTACTATTGACACTATATATATTATATGATATATAATATATGTGATTGAGAAGGGTCATTTTTTTTCAGTAGATTCTTCACTCTTAAAAAAAGTTTTGAAAAAGGTTGGGTTAAGATGATTCCATTTCATGAACCGAATAAAAAAATTTGGGTTAAGGTTATCGCCAGCCTGTTGGTTGTGACATTTATCTGGTATGATATAGCGTGGGCTGGCGATTTATTTTATTCGGTTCCAAAGACCGCCGCCACTTCCCAGCCGCTTCCGAAAGAACCTTTAGAAAAAGAAGTTACCAACTATGATCTATTAGAATACAATAAGCGCGAATCTGTCGCAAGTAAACTTCTTCCCACAAACAAAGAAAAAGAACAATCCTATCAGTTTGCCCCTACCTACGTCCAACAACAACAGCAAATACACGAAGAGATAATCAAGCAGAAACAAGAGACGGAGGACTCGTCTTTTCTCTTGCGGAATGCGCCGCAAAGAGAAGAGGAAGAGATTGAACTTCAGAGAAAGAGAAGTTTTCCGGAGGACCAGGCAGGGGAAGGCAGGCCCATTCAATACACTCTTACGGACTGGGACAAAAATTGGACAGAAGGCGGCGCGAAACCGGGACAGATAAACGTCTACAAATATGAGGGGGGTGTCCTCAGAGAAATAATTTCATACGATCTGACGGGGCTTGATACGTCCGGCTTCGTATCCGGGGCAGAAGAGATAGAAACAGAAGATAAGGAGACCCAAGAGAAAGATAAGATATTTGGCTCCTACGATGCGCCAGACATGACATCGCTCACTGCCGAGAGAGTGCTGTCCAGGACCGTCTATTCCGGCGCGACTGCCGGAGAGGAGCGGATCGCCTATATTTTATCGGGATATTTGGAAGACAGTAAACCGAGCAAAATCACAGTATACGATTATGATAAGGCAGGAGGAGATAATCTCGATGAGACAAGGACATACGAATTAGAGGGCCTGGATTTCGACTATGAGAATTCTACGGCCGCATCCTTGGACGCATGGAGAAAAGATTTGACTGAAGATAGGATATTGAACACATCCGTTTATGAAGGGGAGAAAGACAATGAGAAGATTAAGTATAGTCTCGGCTCGTATCTATTGGATTCAGACATACCCGGTGTAGGAAAAAATAAGCCGAATGAGATAAGCATATACAGTTACGATGGAAACGCTTTAAGAACCGTGAAGTCTTATACCATAACCGGAATTGCCGAAGAGGGCTGGTTGGTCGAAAGCGATGAAAGATTGAACAGCGTGACCTATTATGAAGGGGCCAAGAATAAGGAGACAATTTCCTACACCCTATCTTCTTATATGTATGATGAGGTCCTTCATGTTTTTAAACCATGGGAGAGAAAAGATTACATATATGAAGGGGATGCTATACGTTCGACAGAAACCTACGATATCTCAGGCCTCAACCCTCAGGACGGCGCAATAAAGGGGGCAGGCATCATATACGAAAAAGAATTCTTCACCAGACAAAGAGGTTATGAGCGGACGACATATAAATTAGCGCTATATGACAGCGATGGGAACGCCAATGTTAGAGAGGACTACATTTATGACGGAAAGCGGCTTATCAAGACGGAAACTTACGATATCTCATCGGTATTAACCAGTGAAGAGAAGTTGGCCAATAAGGATATTTTGCAGGAAGAGAGCATATACGAGGGGAGGACAGGCGACGAAAAGGTAACGCAAGCGACAAAGTATTACGCGAATCACGCCGTCATGGAAACAGTTGTGTACACATATGCGAATAACGCGCGTGGGAAAAGATATATCTCACATGTTGCTACAAAGAACTTCGCGGAGGACGGCTCGCTCTTAGAAAGGACCGAGACTAGCACGTCATCCGCCGATCTCAACGGAAATATATTGAGGCAGAATGCGAAGAGATATTCCACGGCCGAGGGCGCGGAAAAATTGGTATCCGAAGAAGAGAGCGTCTTTTCAAATTACGTTGGATTGGGAAATGCGGGCCGACAGGTCATTACGACTTATCTAATAACGGATTACGTAGATGACGAAAACTATGTAAAGAGCGAGGAGTCATATGTAGAAATTCAAAACCTGAAGTTCGACTCACGGAACAATGTCTTGAGCCAAAGGATAGACACCTATTCCGACCACACAAAGAACGAATTCTTGTGGACGCAGGATATCTCGAATTACAAGGTCGATTTTTACGGAAACATAATCGATAGGGCCGAAACCACGTGGTGGGACATCGGCAGGTCCGGCCAACTTGTCCACAAGATTATCCACAACGAATATGACAACCTGCTTGCCCGCCGTAAAGGGAACGCCACACACACGACTATTAAAACATATTCATCAAGGGATGAGCAATCTCTCGCCACCCTAATAGAGCGTCAGGAGATTTACAATCTAACCTTTGACCAGAGAGGAAACATTATCAGTCAAAGGATAGACGGATATGCCGCCGAAGCCGGAGCGGAGTATCTGGTGAGTCGCGAGGAGATAGAGAATCGTGATATCAACTCAAGAGGCGATGCTGGAACACAGCATATCACAAGTTATGTTACAAATGAATCCGGCGACCTCATTGAGACAGGGTATAGAGAAATCACGAATCGTGAGTTTGATTCGAGACATAACGTTTTGAATCAACGCATCGAGGAATATCTTGATTCTACCAAGGCAGACCTTATAACCGTTAAGGAGATTCGTAACCTTTCGTTCGATTTCAGAGGAAACGTATTAAGCCAATCTATCGAAACCTACACCGCTGACGGGACGCTATTGGATATACAACTCATAGAGAACGAGGACTATGACATAAGAGGAACAGCCGGGAAGTCAACGATAAGGACGTATGATGAGGACAATAATTTTATCGGCGCGAAGGTTATTGAAAATAAGATACTCGATAATAGAGGGAGGGCATTAATCCAAACCATCACAGGTTATACGGATGAGGCGCTGGCGACAATTTCGGAAGTTCAGGAGATCACAAATTCCAACTATACTAGGTATGATTATGCCGGACACACGTCTATCGAGACATATACTCAATACGGAGAACTTGTGGACCGCCAGGAGATAGATAATATTTACGATGTTTATGGCAATGCTGAATCACAGGTTATCGATAGATACGATGAATTTGACCATCTTATAGATCATAAGACAATAGAAAACACATACGGGTCTTTGCTCACCCGGCGCAAAGGCAATGCCACACACACGACCGTTAAGAGATATTCGTCCATCGCGGAATCAGTAGATACGCTCATAGAGCGTCAAGAGATAGAAAATACGTCGTTCGATCCTAAGGGAAATATACTAGAGCAGACGATAGATAGATTCGTCGTTGAGGGCGGCACCGAATTTCTTGCGAGCCGCGACATTGTTAAAAATGAAGAGATAGACTCACGAGGCAACGCGAGGATACAACGCATCACAAGTTATGTAACGATTGATGAGATAGGGACGTTAGAGGAATCCGGGTATAGAGAGATTACAAATA
>MHFL01000024.1:0-2571 GCA_001804165.1 Omnitrophica bacterium RIFCSPLOWO2_01_FULL_45_10
CGCGGAACGAATAGACCCCAGCGAGTGTCCTACAAGGGCTATTCTTTTACCGTCCACTTCCTTCTGCCCTCTTAGAAACTCTATCGCCGCCGTTATGTCTTCTATCTCATCGCTGGCGGTAGAATTACCTGAGTCCCCTTGGCTCTGGCCGATTCCGCGCTTATCAAATCGCAGCACGCAAAATCCATTTTTTGTCAGATGGTGCGCCATTGAAGTGAAAAATCCCTGGTATTCGCGATCCTCAGGGCCCGGCCCCCATACCAATAAAACAGCGGGATGCGCGCCCTCTGTTCCCGGAATGGTCAGGGTCCCCGACAACTGCGTCTTCTTATTCTTAAAAACCACCTCTTTGGACACATAATCTTCGCTCTTTGGCTCATACGGTTTTGCTTCTAATTTTATCGGTAAGAAAGTTCTCATGATTTCAAGCCCGATTTTGGGAATTTCTAATCTCACAAGGCTTTTGTCTGATTTCGCGAGCCAGATATATGCTTCAGGATAATTCCTCATCTTTAATATCAAATTCTCGGTCTTCAATCTTCTCCAAATTTGCCTTGGGTCATATGGATTTGGGGTGCCTTGAATCTTCAGATACTCATCTTTGAGCGAAGTCAGGGTAAGGACCCTTTTCATGGGCGGAAGATAGGGAGTAAAAAAGAGAACTAACACATTAAAAATCTGAGGGCCTCCTATTCCAAAATCGTAATTATCTAATATGGGAAAATAGGCAAGCGGAGAGTCTTCTTCGAAGAGAAAGGTGTAATTTTTCACAGGGATATTGTCGAGTGAAGCAAATTCGGATTGAAAAAGACTTACAAAGGATACCTTGTTATTCCTATTTTCAAGATTGGTAATTCCGGCAGCGCCGTTTACGGATAACTCCTTTATGTAATCCTCTAGGTCATATCTCCTATTTAGAGCAAGCCTAGATTTAACGGTTGTCAACACCGGGTAGAACGGAAATTCACGAGTTTCTTTATAGATTTGCTTATCTTCCGTGATATATTTCTCTAACTTTATGACACCTACCTCGTGTCCACCGACTTTCACTACATAGTGATATGTCCTGTGCTTTTCCCTGTCCAAATATATAAAGGCCGCTATGAATAAAAGGACGCTCGTTAAAAAAAACAAGATTAATAAGATATAAACTCGCCTCACAACTTCCGCCTTCCTTGTCTTAATATTATATCTGATTTTTTGAAACGGCTATCTATGGCTTCTTAAGAATCTTCTCAAGCCGGTCATGATAACTTCTGTTAAACTCTGCCGCCTTCAACTCCATATAGATGAGATAGCTGATGAGCGTAAGGATCATCACAATAGATATGACCGCGCTTGAAATCAAAACGACTATCATGCTTTTCTTCTTGATAATCATCTTTGCCGCCCTGTCTTATAAATTTCGCGGATGGAATTAAATATGTCTATATAGTCCTTTGTCTTGAAATCGGGATATGTCCAAGGGAACGGATTGAAAGTGCCGTCTTTAAAATAAAGCGCGACCTCCGCGAATATCGCGTCCGCTATATGGACCCTGTGAGAATAGTCCTTTGTTGTGAAGAGGACCAATTTTGACAGATTGAGATATCCCGGATCTATATTGATGGCCCTCCTGTTGGATAGAGAGTAATCTTTTTCAAAACGGTTCGTCCTGACTTTTATCATGTGCGCGCCTTTTAATGGGATGGGCCTTGCGAAACTCAGGAATCTTCTTTTAAGATTTTCACCCATCTCATCTCCATAATAATCTGTATGTTCAAAAGTTAAACTTTCACTTTCAAAATCGACATGGCCGAATTCTCTTTCTAGACGCGTCCTTATCTTCTGAAAGAGCGAATCATCATTCGAGATGAGTCCCGTAATCAATTTAACATCATCGGGGAAGCGCATTGTGCCCATGAGCTACCTGTTAATCCGCTGAATCAGAAGGAAGGGTACGGATATATTCACACAGTGTTCTCTTATGCGGTTCGTTCATGTTGAGGAATCTTATACCGGCGTGAAAAAACCTCTTGCCTAAAGATTCTTCTTCAGACTCTTTTGACCACACAACCTCCCCGACTAGCCTCGCTCGCATATTCTCTTGAGGGGCCCCCGAATCTTCCGAACGCATTTTGGTTGAGCAGGGAATCAGTATCTCCAACTCTAAGAGGTCCTTCACGGCAAGTTTCATATCCAAAAGCAGCTGTGCTCCTCCTTCGGATAAGTTCACGGTTTTACCATTAGAGTTATTGTGGGGCGCTTTTTTGAGTAAGTATGTTACATTTAAACTTGTTTTGAAGCGCTGATGCTGACGTCGTTCTCTGCCGTTCCAGTATTCTTCCATCTTTGCCCGAGGCCGATTCTTCTGGCTGCGCTCAAGTTTATATAAGGCCGTAAGCAGCGCGATCAAAAGCGTTATGACTAAGAAACCTATGAGCATGATGATCATTTAGAGGTCAACCCTCTTTCTGTTTGGCGATATAATTTGAAATTATTTCTCTATTCTTTTCTGAGAGGTCGCTGAAAAAAATGGCCATATCATAGTGCTTTATCCGGCCGTCTATCATGACCGGATGCTCCCTGACG
>MHFL01000024.1:2611-4959 GCA_001804165.1 Omnitrophica bacterium RIFCSPLOWO2_01_FULL_45_10
TACAAGTTTCACCTTCGACATTAAAGGTATCTCTTTCTCTGTCTTGCAATAGATTCCGGACGCGCTTATATTTAAAGTATGGGTCACGGCATCAAAATCACCCGATTTCAATTTCAACGATAGGCGTTCATCAGCTATCCGGGGGAACGTTCTTCTCTCTTCATTAGTCATCATTTATCTTACCCTCGTGAAATTTAATAGGTACCATATCCCGTAACCCGAAACCCTTCAATCAGCCCGGCGGCCAAACGAATCTTCTTCCTCCCAATAGATGGGCATGCAGGTGAAATACTGACTGGCCCGCGTCACGGTTTGTATTAATGACAACTCTATAACCCGAACCCTCGCAATTCTCGGTTTTCGCTATATCTCTGCATACAAGGATGAGTTTCCCTGCCAAAGCCGCGTCGCTTTCTTTTAAATCGGTGAGTTTTTCGATGTGCCTTTTCGAAATGACGACTACGTGGACAGGCGCCTGAGGATTTATATCTTGAAATGCGAGTGCCTCATCATCCTCGAAGACTATCCTTGAGGCAATTTCTTTATTCGCGATTTTACAAAAAATACACGACTCGCCGGTCATACGTGCATATTCTACCATCTTCCAGTGAATTTTCAACAAAATAATAGCCCTGAGGGGTTCCGGTGGGAATAACACGTATGACAGAAGTAGGCATTAAATTTGCGTGGCAAATTTAATAGGGCTTCTAAATTTCAGAAGCCCTTCTTAACCAATTACCGCTCGAAGGAGCGGCACTTCGCCTAATTCCTATTTTTTGCCTTCTTCGGCCTTCTGCTCTTTCTTGAGCGTTGTCTTCCAGCACCTCTTTGCGCAATAATGCTTCCCGTCCCTATAATACCATCTCTTCTTTCTTATCGATTTGTTGCAGGCCGCGCAATTGGACGGCCTTTCCTTCTTAGGCATGGATTCTTTTTTAATTGCAAGGGGCGCTTCCGTCTTTGTCGTAGATTGCGGCTCTTTTTTTTCTTCCTGCATATGTCCGTTAAATGAATCGTTACTTTTTATCCAGCAACTTTAACCATTGAGAATATATATATTCCAAAAGTCTGCCTTTATCCAGCGAGTCTATCTTTGTAAATCTGACGCCCGTTTCAAACAACCTATCCCTGCTGGCTGAATCACTCTGCCACGCTACTTGACAGGATGCGTATATCGGGACATTATCTCCGGGGACATCCATGGATAGTTTAATCTCGGATCCCTGACGCAGGGGCCTGTCTAACACGATGAGCGCGCCGTCTTTACTTATATTCCTAATCTTAGAAGATGCCTTCCATTTCTCATTTATGATTTCACAAATGCCGCTTATTGCTGTCTCAAAACGTAAAAAACGTCTTCTTTCAGTCACGCTATCCTCTTTTTTACAAAAAAAGGGGATAAAAATTTCTATCCCCTTTTTATATGTTCTACACTAAATGCTATTATTTAGCGGATTTAAAAACAAATTCCGGCTCAATGACCGGCGCGTATCCTTCGGGTATCGGGAACGGAAAGGTCACCGTTTCATAAATTCCGGCGCCAGTCCTGACTATTGTCATCCCAACTCCCTTCGCCAGACCGATTGTAACGCCAGAGAGGACATTATCTTCTACGCTGGTATCGTAAATATTCTTCGGGAGCTCTATCCAACCCGTAATGATGTTCGCCACGCCCCTATATAGCTTCTTTCCCGGATCCTGCGCATAACTTAATGTCACTATATTCAGAACCATCAATATAGCAACACATATAATTATTCCCTTTAATGATCTCTTCATCGCCTCAATTCACCTCCTCTCAAGCATAAATTTAACAAAAGTATAACATAGAAAATATGCTTTGTCAAGGTCTCAATTTCCGATTACTTACAACTAATCCTTCTCGGATTTAAGGATACTCTCAACAACCTCAATGATCCGCTCTCTGTCCTCCGGTCTTAAATCTATGAATTCAACGCCTGTATCGTAAACATACGAGCCTTTATGTTTTGGCTCGGATTTTTTCACTACCCAGACCACGGTTCCGCCGCATTTTATTGGCGGACCTTTATCTTCGAGATACAATTCCACATCCACACCTTGAAAGAGTCCTATATCCTCTTTTATTATTACGCATATCCCACCCGCCCCTAAATTCTCCGTTTGAGTAGATATGACTTTAGAGGTCAGGCGCTTCTTTATCACTATATTGCATTTATAATATGCCCTTGGAAATTTTCTGCGGTTTATACCATTCCACATAACTCTCACCTCTTATAATCCTGAAATTTCCTCTGTGAAATTTCAGGATGGCCATTTCTAAATTTTACAGAGAAAATTTAGGAATAATCCTGAAATTTCCTCTGTGA
>MHFL01000024.1:4996-5549 GCA_001804165.1 Omnitrophica bacterium RIFCSPLOWO2_01_FULL_45_10
TGTATTTCTTATCATTAACTAACAACAACTATCAGCCAAGAACTGACAACTACTTTTAATACATCCCGCCGCCCGGAGGCATCCCTCCCGGCATTGGCGGGGTTTTCTCTTCCTCAGGTATGTCAGTCACTATTGCCTCCGTAGTGATCATCAACGCGGCAATACTCGCGGCGTTCTGAAGCGCTGTGCGGGTTACCTTCGTTGGGTCTATGACGCCTGCCTGGATCATGTCGGAGTAAGCGTTCCTCTCAGCGTCGTAGCCCTCATTCGTCTTCATCTCTTTCACCTTTTGAACCACAACGGAGCCTTCAAGCCCCGCGTTATTAGCTATCTGGCGTATCGGCTCCTCAAGGACTCTTCTAATTATCTCGGCGCCGATCTGCTCGTCACCGGATAGTTTGAATTTATCCAATGCCGAGATGCACCGCAATAGAGCGACGCCGCCGCCTGGGACTATCCCCTCTTCGACCGCGGCCCTCGTAGCGTGCAGGGCGTCTTCGACGCGTGCCTTCTTTTCCTTCATTTCGGTTTCTGTCGCGGCCCCGACGTTTAT
>MHFL01000024.1:5561-8454 GCA_001804165.1 Omnitrophica bacterium RIFCSPLOWO2_01_FULL_45_10
CCAGCCGCTCCTGCAATTTCTCTTTATCATAATCGGAGTCCGTCTCTTCTATCTGTTTCTTTAACTGATTGATTCTGCCTTGGATGTCGGAAGATTTGCCGGCCCCCTCGACTATGGTTGTGTTGTCCTTATCGATCCTCACCCTCTTCGCGCGGCCAAGATCCTCTAACTTAATGTTCTCCAACTTTATTCCCAAGTCCTCGGTTATCGCGCGGCCCCCGGTGAGAACGGCTATATCCTCAAGCATGGCCTTGCGTCTATCGCCGTATCCCGGCGCCTTCACCGCGGCGCAAGAGAGCGTCCCGCGAATCTTATTTACGACTAAAGTCGCGAGGACCTCGCCTTCGGTCTCCTCAGAGATTATAAGGAGGGGCTTGCCCGTCCGCGCGACCTTTTCCAGGAGCGGCAGGATATCCTTCATGGCCGATATCTTCTTCTCATGGATTAGGATGTAAGGGTCATCAAGCGCGCATTCCATTTTCTCAGCGTCGGTCACGAAATAGGGAGAAAGATATCCCTGGTCAAATTCCATTCCCTCGACCAGTTCGAGTTCAGTCTTGGACGCCTTTCCCTCTTCAACTGTGATGACGCCGTCTTTTCCAACCTTGGTCATCGCGTCCGCTATGTGCTCGCCTATCTCGTGGTCGTTATTCGCCGCTATAGAGGCGACCTGCAATATCTCCTTTTTGTCTTTAGCGTTTACAGGTTTCGAGAACCGCTTCAGTTCCTCTATCACCTTCTCTACGGCCTTTTCTATGCCTCTTTTAAGCGCCATCGGATTCGCGCCGGCAGTTACGTTCTTCATTCCTTCCCGAAAAATAGCCTCCGCTAAAATCGTAGCCGTAGTCGTGCCGTCGCCCGCCGTGTCCGAGGTCTTCGACGCGACTTCCTTAACGAGTTCAGCGCCCATGTTCTCATAGGGGTCCTTCAACTCTATCTCTTTTGCTACGGTAACACCATCCTTTGTTATGGTAGGCGCGCCGAACTTCTTGTCCAATACGACGTTTCTTCCTTTGGGCCCCAGGGTTACCTTCACGGCGGCCGATAACTGCTGGACGCCCCTCAGAATCGCCCTTCGAGCCTCCTCGCTGTACAACAATTGTTTTGCCATCTTAAATCAACCTCCTATTTTACAATCGCTAGAATATCGTCTTCTTTCAAGATGAGATATTCCTTGCCGTCAATAGTTATCTCGCTCCCGCTGTATTTTCCGAATAAAATCTTGTCTCCCACTTTAACTTCAGGCGGTATAACCTTGCCCTCATCCGAAACTTTGCCTTTCCCTATTGCCATGACCTCTGCCTCCTGCGGCTTCTCTTGGGCCGTATCCGGTAAGACTATGCCTCCCTTGGTGACCTCTTTGGCTTCCAGGACACTTACTACTATTCTGTCTGCCAGCGGCTGAATTTTCATACTATCTCTCCCCCCTTTCACATTTTAAAATTTCACTATTGTTAGCACTCATCCAAAGCGAGTGCTAACAACACAATATTATACGTGATTCACAAATTCTGTCAAGTGATATTTTATAACAGTGAAATTTTTAATTTTTTTTAAAAATAAGATTGAGGCCTTTCAGGGTGAGATCCGAGTCAATCATCAGGATGGATTTAGAGTATCTTTTCATGAGACCGGCATTTCCGCCGGTCGCGATTGTTTTGAGGCGGCTTCCTAAAATATTCTTGTATTTTGAAACGAGGCCATCGACCATTGCCGCGTAGCCATAGAGCATACCTCCTCTTATGCTCTCTACGGTAGTCTTACCTATTATATGCCCGGCGGGCGCGAGGTTTACCTTTGGCAAAGCGGCAGTCTTCTCGTATAGTGAGATGAGCCCCATCTCTATGCCCGGGAGTATGAGCCCGCCGAGATATGCTCCTTTTTTGGATATGACGTCGAATGTTACGGCTGTTCCAAAATCTACGACGATAGCTGGAGTCCCGTATATCGCGCCGGCCGCGTATGCATTGACGAGCCGATCCTGGCCTACCTCGCTTTTCCTTTTGTAAAGATTTTTAATGGGAACGTCTATATTTTCGCCTAAAATCAGTTTGCGGCATTCTGCTATCTTATTTAATATTTTCGTTAATCTCAAAAGCGCTTGCGGCACGACGCTTGAAATTATGACATCTATATCCCCGCTTCTCGCCCAACTCCCAAGAAGACGCGCGAAACTACTTTCGTAAGACGTGAAATTGGCCGTTGGGATGTTGATCTTTTTTATGGGGTTTTGGCCGCCCGCAGCAAATATCCCTGCCGTAATATTTGTGTTTCCTATGTCAATCGCGAGTAAAAATTCCATAAAGTGTTATGTTTTTGATTTTATTTAATAATAACAACGTCGCCGGACGAAACTCTCTCCAACATTCCCGAATCGAGTCTTACTACTAAAGCGCCGTCCGAATCTATATCGTGCGCCTGGCCTTCCAAGGTCCTATTTTGTAGAATCACTTTGATTCGGCTGCCAAGCATTAAGGTTAAATTTTTCCACTCTTCCATTATTGTTCTAAACCCTTCTTTCTTCATTCGGTAGTAATATTTTTCGAGTGTTTCGAGTATCTTCTTCACAAGTTCCACTCTTGATAGAGCATTCGACGCTCCCATGCGGCGCAATTCTTCCTTTATAGAAGAGGCGGTATCAGGCAGGTCGCGCATAGAAGTGTTCACATTTACTCCTATTCCAATGATTATGAAACTCACCCTGTCCTGCTCCCCCTTCATCTCAGTTAATATCCCGCAGATTTTTTTGTTATTGACTACTACATCGTTAGGCCATTTTATCATTGCGTCCAGCGCGGTTAATTCTCTGACGGCCCTTGCCACGGCCACAGCCGCCAGAAGCGTGAACTTTGGGATTTCGTTAGGACTGATATTCGGTCTCAATATGCATGAT
>MHFL01000024.1:8464-13479 GCA_001804165.1 Omnitrophica bacterium RIFCSPLOWO2_01_FULL_45_10
CGACATTTTGCGGAGATACCCATTTCCTGCCGTGCCGCCCCTTCCCTTTTGTCTGTTCTTCAGCCAATATACAAGTACCTTCAGCCATGCCCTTCTCTGCCAATTCATAGGCGACGTCATTCGTCGAACTGACTTTTTTATATGATATTATCTCCTTCCCCAATATCTTGGTCCTTAACTTCCATTTTATCTCGATTGGAATAAGGCTGTCCGGTATGCTTTTAAGCCGATACCCCAGATGGGGACTTGCCTCTATGTCGTAACCCTCGAGCCTAAGTTTTTCAATCCACTTCCATATGGCCGTTCTCGATACGCCTATTGACTCGCACATCTCTTCACCTGATACGTAAGAGCCGATTCGATCTTTGAGTATGTTTAGAATTTTCTCGTCGAGCATGTTATTCTCAGTTATACCCGCGTCCCTAACCTATATCTTTCCCTCAAGCCCTTGATCTGGTCGCGCAGAGCCGCCGCCCGCTCAAACTGCAGGTTCCGCGCCGCAACTTCCATGTCGCGCTGAAGTTCGCTTATAAGGTTTGTAACGTCATATTCTTCCTGAGTCTCTTCCACTACGTCCGCTATGACCTCTCTTGCCCTCTTGTAAGATTCGATTCCTTCTTTAATCGCTTTCTCGATCGAGCGGGGCGTTATCTTGTGGAGAGAATTAAACTTCATTTGAATCTCGCGTCTCCTGTTCGACTCGTCGATCGCCTTCTTCATGGACTTCGTAAGTAAGTCTCCATACATGATAACCTGCCCGTTTATATGCCTCGCTGCCCGGCCCGCGACTTGTATGAGGCTCGTCGCGCTTCTTAAAAAACCCTCTTTGTCGGCATCGAGAATCGCTACTAAAGAAACCTCGGGCAAATCCAGTCCCTCCCTCAACAGATTTATTCCTACGAGGCAGTCGAATTTTTTCAGCCGCAGGTCTCTCAATATCTCGACTCGCTCAATGGCGTCGATTTCAGAGTGGATATATTTGACTTTGATACTGAACTCTTCCAGGTATCTGGTCAGGTCCTCAGCGAGGCGTTTCGTCAATGTCGTAACTAGAACGCGCTCCTCCCTATCGGCCCTGAGCCGTATCTCTTTTATCAGGTCATCCACCTCGCCCTTGGTCGGCCTGACCTCTATCGGCGGATCAACGAGGCCCGTGGGCCTTATTATCTGCTCCGCTAATCTCCCTTTAGATTTTTCAATCTCGTAGTCATCCGGAGTCGCTGAGACGAAGACGATTTGATTGACCAGGCCTTCAAACTCTTCGAATTTAAGGGGCCTATTATCCAAGGCGGACGGGAGCCTGAAGCCATATTCAACGAGGGTCTCTTTCCTCGCCCTGTCGCCTTTATACATGCCCCTTAATTGGGGGATGGTAACGTGAGATTCGTCTATAAATGTCAGGAAATCTTTCGGGAAATAATCTATTAAACACCATGGCCTTGAGCCCGGGGGCCTCTCTGACAGGTGGCGTGAATAATTTTCTATGCCGTTACAGTAACCTATTTCCCTCATCATCTCTATATCGTATCGCGTCCGCGATTCAAGCCGCTGTGCCTCAACAAGTTTATTCAGCTTATTTAGCTCAAGAACCCTATCGGTAAGTTCCGCCTCTATAGATTTTATAGCCCGCTCAACCCTGTCGCCTGTGGTAACGAAATGCTTGGCAGGATATATTCCTATCTTTTTTATGGTGTTGAGCACGCTGCCCGCTAAAGGATCTATTTCGTAAATATGCTCAATTTTGTCGCCGAATTGCTCAACCCTATACGCGATCTTTGTGTAGGCAGGGAAGACCTCTACTGTATCTCCGCGGACCCTGAAGGTTGACCTCTTAAAATCATAATCGTTCCTCTCATAATGTATGGAAATGAGTTTTTGCAGTATAATATCTCT
This sequence comes from Omnitrophica bacterium RIFCSPLOWO2_01_FULL_45_10, assembly GCA_001804165.1. GTDB lineage: Bacteria > Omnitrophota > Gorgyraeia > 2-01-FULL-45-10 > 2-01-FULL-45-10 > 2-01-FULL-45-10-A. The sequence continues at coordinate 10,358 of MHFL01000024.1, forward strand.
TGAGACTTCCTCGCCCTCTTCGAAAATTAAGAGCATCTCCCCGTACTCTTCCGGCGAACCCAAACCGTAAATAGAGGAGACGCTGGCTACAATAATACAGTCATCGCGCGACATCAAAGAACTCGTCGCTGAAAGTCTAAGACGGTCGATGTCCTCATTTATCGAGGCGTCCTTCTCTATGTATATATCTGTCTGAGGCAGATACGCCTCCGGCTGATAATAGTCGTAATAACTTATGAAATATTCGACCGCGTTTCCAGGGAAAAAATCCTTAAATTCGCTGTAAAGTTGGGCGGCCAACGTTTTGTTGTGCGATATTACGAGGGCTGGTTTACCCATATTGGCGATGACCGAGGCCATCGAGTAAGTCTTTCCGGATCCGGTGACTCCAAGCAGCGTTTGATATTTTTCGCCGGCGTTGATATATTCGGTGAGTTTCTTTATCGCCTGCGGCTGGTCGCCTGCCGGTTTTAAATCTGTTGTGAGTTTAAAGTTAGCCATTAAACGATCTCTAAACTCATGTCTATCGCTTTTACTGAATTTGTAAGCGATCCGACTGATATCATATCGACTCTCGTCTTCGCATACTCTTCGACATTCTCTAAGGTAATGCCTCCGGAGGCCTCAAGGAGCGGTTTGAATTTCGACAGGCGCCTGATTTCAACGCATGCCTTCACATCCTCTATGCTCATATTGTCGAGCATGATTATATCCGGCTTCCCGGGCAATGCTTCATTAAACTCCGCGATATTTGTAACCTCAATTTCTATGCTCGTCCCTTTCGGATTTTTCTTCCGCGCAGTTTCTATTAAAGTTTTTAAACTCAGTTTTTCTTCTTTTCGCGATACCCGATACCCGAGACCCGATACCCGAACATGGTTCTCCTTGATCAACACCCTATCATAAAGCCCCATCCTATGATTCGCGCCTCCGCCGCTCGAGACGGCGTATTTTTCCATATATCTCAAAAGAGGCAATGTCTTTCGCGTATCGAGTATTTTTACGCCATATGGCCTTGCCTTATCAACAAAGCGCCTTGTCTTTGTCGCGATCCCGCTCAAGAGCGAGAGAAAATTCAACATAGTCCTCTCTGCCCTAAGGATCGCGCTAACGCGGCCTTCGATAACCGCTATCTCTTTGCCGGCGCCTACGAAACCGCCTTCCTTGCAGTTTGGCTTGAACCGAACGCTGTAATCTACCTGGGCCATGAGCCACTCCGCGACCTGAAGGCCGCACACAACGCAGTCCTCCTTTGTCACGATATATGCCTTACTGCTCTCAAATTTTCCGATGAGCGCATCGGTCGTGATATCGCCTCTGCCTGTATCTTCTTTAAGCGCCGCCTTGATTATCGGCAGCACCCTTTCCTTGTCGAGTTCCATATCGTCCAGAAGTATTCCTGCCAAATCGTAGGGCAGGTTTAAACCTGCCCTACGATTTATCTATTTTAAAGTTTTAAGATTACTTTTTATTTTCTTGACCTGAAGTTCTGACTCCTCAAGACGCTCTTTAAAGCGCTTGACCACGTCCGCCGGCGCCTTAGATGTAAAATTTTTATCCTTAAGCCGCTCTCGCGTAGATTTTATATCGCCTTCCAATTTTTCCTCTTCCTTCTTAAGCCGCGCCTTCTCTTTTTCAAAATCTATCACGCCTTCAAGCGGGATATATATCTCGCATTTCCCGACTACGCTTGACGCGGAATTCTTCGGCTTAAGTTTCTCTTCTACCTTAATCGTAATCACCTTAGCCATCCTCGTCATCAGGTCAATATTATCATTAATTAATCTTTTTAATTCGCTATCGCGCGTATTGATAATCGCTTCTATCTCTTTTTGCGGCTCTATGTTCCATACCGCGCGGATATTTCTAATGGCGGTTATGAATTCTATCAAGGTCGCCATTTCCCGTTCCGCCTCTTCTGACACCATCTCCTTCTGGATGTGCGGCCAAGCCTGGATCATTATCGAGTCTGTCTTGAGGCCGGATTCCCGCGGCATCTTCTGCCATATCTCTTCTGTAATAAACGGCATGAATGGGTGAAGCATCCTCAAGGATTTCTCCAGGACTTTATATAAGACTACCTGAGTGGTCTTTTCAAATATTTTCGGTTTTGCTGTCTCTATATACCAGTCGCAGAACTCATGCCAAAAGAATTCGTATATCGAATTCGCGGCTTCATTAAATTTATATTCGCCGAGGCATTCACCAACATATGACAACGTGGAATAAAATCGGGACAATATCCATCTTTCGGCAAGAGATAGCTTCATCGCCTTGAAGAATACGCATAGGTCGACACGAACTTCGCCCTCTTTTAAGTTCATCAGGATAAATCTGGACGCGTTCCAAATCTTATTGGCGAAGTTCCTGCCGAGTTCAAATTTTCCTTCCGACAAAAGCACATCCTGGCCCTGCGCCGTAATAGATATAATGCTGAACCTGAGCGCGTCTGTGCCGTATTTTTCTATCATGTCCAGCGGGTCGATTATGTTGCCTAACGACTTCGACATCTTCGTTCCCGTAATGTCTCTAACGGTCCCGTGAATATAGACATCCCTGAACGGAATATCGCCCATAAATTCCGCGCCCGCCATTATCATTCTGGCAACCCAGAAGAAGATTATCTCCTGCGCCGTTACAAGCGTATCTGTCGGATAGAAATATTTGAGTTCAGGCGTATCTTTCGGCCATCCGAACGTCGAAAACGGCCAAAGCCATGACGAGAACCACGTATCGAGCACATCCGGATCCTGTTCGATCTCCACGGAACCGCATTTCGGGCATTTTTCGGGCCTGGTCCTTGAGACGATGATCCCATTTTCGCACTTCTTACAGTAATATACAGGTATCCGGTGGCCCCACCAAACTTGCCTCGATATGCACCAGTCCCGGATATTGCTCATCCAATCAAGATATACTTTGGTCCACCTTTTAGGATAGAATTTTATCTTTCCTTTTTTGACAACATCTATTGCCGGCTTGGATAGAGGCTTCATCTTAACGAACCATTGAGGCGAAAGGCGCGGCTCTATCATCGTGTGACAGCGGTAGCAATGCCCGACAGAGTGCCTGTGCGGCTCTTGCCTTACGAAGAAGCCCCTCTCCTTCAAATCCTCCAATAT
>MHFL01000024.1:13511-19394 GCA_001804165.1 Omnitrophica bacterium RIFCSPLOWO2_01_FULL_45_10
ATCGGCTCCAGATTATGCCGAGCCGCGAGTTCAAAATCTATTGGGTCATGCGCCGGCGTAACTTTTAGGGCGCCTGTCCCGAATTTCAAATCAACGATCTTATCCTGAATTACCTTGAGTTCCCTTCCTAAAAGCGGCAGGGTGAGCGTCTTATCCTTTAAATATGCATATCTTTTATCTTTCGGATTTATCGCTACCGCGACATCTCCGAGCATCGTCTCCGGCCGCGTGGTGGCAACGATAACATAATCCATTTTGTCTTTACTTGACCCTTCTTTTACGAGATACTTGATGTAATACAGCATCCCATCCACGTCTTTATGCTGAGATTCTTCGTCAGACAGCGCGGTCTGACAGCGCGGGCACCAGTTTACTATGTAATTTCCTTTGTAAATGAGGCCCTTTTCATAGAGCCGGACAAAGACTTCCAGAACGGCCTCCGAAAGCCCTTCATCCATGGTGAACCGCGCCCTCTCCCAGTCGCAGGAGCAGCCCATTTTTTTCAATTGTCTTATTATTGTTGAGCCATATTCATCTTTCCATTTCCAAACCTCCCGGACGAACCGCTCCCTGCCCAAGTCTTCTCGTCTCACTCCTTCCTTCGCGAGTTTTCTCTCGACTACGTTTTGTGTCGCTATTCCGGCATGGTCCGTCCCGGGCATCCATTCCGCCTCAAACCCCCGCATCTTTTTGAAACGAATCAGTATATCTTGGATGGTGTTATTGAGGGCATGGCCCATGTGCAGGATGCCCGTTATATTGGGCGGAGGTATCACTATCGAATAGGGTTTCTTCTTAAGGTTCGCATCGGCATGGAAATAGCGTTTTCCCTCCCACATCTCATATATCCTGTCCTCAACCTCACGGGGATTGTATGCCTTTGAAAGTTCGTTCATATTTCTTTCTGTCTTTCTGTCAATATATTGTATCCTTTTAATATGCCGTCGCAAATCATCTGCACCATATTCTTAAAATATCCCATATCGCCTTTCGCGAGGGCCGTATAATATTTATGCCTATCCTCAACCTGTATTAGGATTGGCGGATAACCTTTAGATAGAAGTTGAGTCAATAAAAGAAGCCGCCCCACCCTTCCGTTCCCGTCAAAAAACGGGTGTATGCTCTCGAATTCATAATGATCCCTTGCCGCTTTTCTGACGACGTCTTTTCCATAGAGATTGATATCCTTGAGCAGTGCCTTCATCTTGAGCGGGACCACTTGAGCGGATGGCAGTTTAACTTCCGTGTCTGTGAGGTTTACGAAGCCTGTCCTGTATTTGCCGGGTAGTTTGTCGTTAAAATTATACATCACGATGGAGTGAAGCCTCAGTATATATTCCTCGTCTATCTTAAAATTAGGATTGATATTCTCCAGTAAAAACTCGAGCGCATTTTCATGATTCACCGCTTCGAGGATCTCAAAAAGTTCTTTGCCCCTGACCTTCCCCCCCTTAATCGCCATCTCGGTTTCTTTCAGGGTCATGCGGCTGCCCTCTATCGCGTTTGAATGATAGGTCATTTCGAGGAAGAATTTCTCTCGTATCTTCGCGCCTTCTCTCAATATGCGTATCGGGTCCTTAAAGTGGGCCTTCACATCCTCTACTATACCCATCAGGTCGACATTGTCTTTGAATAGTTCGTCTATATGACGGGAGTGGGCCGGATGCGGCTTGACGCCATTATCTATCCATCGGTATACCGTTTTGTATTCGACCTCCAGGGCCCTCGCGATTTCAGATCTCGACAATCCGGCATCATCCGCAAGCATCTTCAGTTTATCTTTATCCGTGATCTCTATCTTTTTCATAAATATTTTGTTTAAATTGATAGGACATATGGTATATAAAATCAATTATAATAAGTATACCATATGTCCTATATAATTGTCAAGGCTTCGACTAGCGAATCCGTTACAGTTCAGCCATCGAAAAAACCCCGTCGTAGGGCTTTTCTTAAACCTGCCCTACGATCTCGTCAGAATATTTTCTGCCCGGATTGAATTTTTATTAGGCGCCGCCTTTGGGCCGCCTCGGCATGATAAGCCATATGAGAAAATAAGCGAGGATCCCTAAGCCGAGCGAAAAGAGCGTCGCGATTATGAAAATTACCCTTATCAATGTCGGGTCCACCTCGAAATACTCGCCTATCCCGCCGCATACCCCGCCGAGCTTTTTGTTAGCGGCCGATAGATAGATTCGTTTCATGTATTAAGCTCCTCCTCCAGAGTCTTTCAGCAATTTATACTCCACCGAATCCATAAGCGCCTGCCATGACGCGTCTATGATATTTTCGGAAACGCCTATCGTCCACCACGAATCGGTCTGGTCCTGCGACTGTATCAGGACGCGCACTTTGGCGGCCGTCCCTTCCTTTTCGTCGAGGACCCGCACCTTGTAATCGGTAAGATGCATCTTCACCAGATTAGGATAGAACTTCTCGAGCGCCTTCCTCAGCGCCCTGTCGAGCGCGTTCACAGGGCCGTCTCCGAGCGCTGCCGTATGTTCGACCTCTTTGCCGACCCTTAATTTTATTGTCGCCTCAGATACGGTCTTTGCGCCCTTCTTCTTTTCCATGATAACCCTGAAATCCTCAAGGGCGAAGAAGTCCTTGAACTTCCTCATCACGCGTTTTATCAAAAGTTCCAAGGACGCCTCTGCCGCTTCGAAATGGTAGCCCTTGTGCTCAAGGTCCTGTAAAAGCATTAGAATCTTTTTCGACTTTTCAGAGCTCTTGCCGAGATCGATATATAGGTCCTCGGCCTTCTTCAAAATTGTGGATTTTCCGGATAGTTCCGAGATTAAAAGGCGCCTGTGATTTCCGACACTGCGCGGATCGACATGTTCGTATGTCCTTGGGTTTTTCAATATGGCGTTCACGTGGATACCCGCCTTATGCGCGAACGCGCTATGGCCGACAAACGGCTGTTTGTCATCCAGCCTCATATTACTTATCTCGGCAACAAACCTCGCGATCTCCGTCAGTTCCTTAAGCTCGAGGTCCGATACGCAGTCTAGCCCGAGTTTCAGTTTAAGATTCGCTATACACGAGACCAAATTGGCATTGCCGCACCTCTCGCCGTATCCGTTCATTGTCCCTTGGACATGGACACAACCTGCCTGCACGGCGGCGATTGAATTACTGACCGCCATATCGCAGTCATTGTGGGCATGGATTCCAAGCGGCGCGCTTATCGCGGCCTTTACCTCTTCCACGATTTTAAAGACATGCGATGTTAAGGTGCCGCCGTTCGTATCGCACAGGACCACTCTCTCCGCCCCCGCGTTCTCGGCCGCCTTCAATGTTTTGAGGGCGTAGTTTTGGTTTACCTTAAATCCGTCAAAAAAATGCTCCGCGTCGTAGAAGACCCTTTTATCTTTGGATTTTAAAAATTTGACCGACTCCTCGATCATTTTCAAATTTTCATTCAGATCGACTTTGAGGACGTCGCGGACATGTAGGTCCCAACTCTTGCCGAATATTGTGACGTATTCTGTATCGGCATCGACAAGATATCTCAAGATCCTGTCTTTGCCCGCCGTTGAGCGGCTCTTGCGCGTGCTCCCGAACGCCACGAGTTGACTGTTCTTTAGCCGTAATCCCTTAACCTTCTTAAAGAAACTCATATCCTTGGGATTCGCGCCCGGCCACCCTCCTTCAATGAAGTGTATCCCTAGTTCGTCCAACTTCTCGCATATCTTCAATTTATCACTGACAGAGAAGGAAATACCCTCCGCCTGCGCTCCATCGCGTAATGTTGTGTCGTATAGTTCTATTCTGGTCATAGGTTACCTCTGGTTCAACAATGTCCGCTTAACCGGTATATGCCATTCCTTTCAATCTCTCTATCCTCTTTGCTATAGGCGGGTGTGTGGCCAAAAGGTCCCAAACGGCCCCCTCTTTAAGATTTACGGAACTCCCCTTTGGATCCGCGATGCATAGATGCGCCGTTCCCTGATTTATTGAACGTGTCGGCTCCGCGCATGATTCTATCTTTTCCAAGGCAGACGCAAGCGCTATCGGGTTTCGCGTCAATTCCGCGCCCGAGGCATCTGCCAGATATTCCCGTCTCCGAGAAACAAACATCGCCATGATCTGCGACAAGATCGGCGATAGAATCACGGTGATGAGCCATATAGCCAGGATGATTAAGGCCCCTGCCCCTCCTCCTTCGCTCTTTCTTTCACGTCGTCTGCCATAGAAGAGCGAACGGCTCGCCCAATCCCCAAGAAGCGCTATTGAGCCCACGAGAACGGCTATAATGAGCATCAACCGTATATCGTAATTCTTTATATGGCTCATCTCATGCGATGCGACTGCCTGAAGTTCGTCTCTATTCAGCGCGTCCAACAGCCCCCTTGTTACGGCGATTGAAGCATGGTCCGGATCCCTTCCTGTCGCGAACGCATTGGGGTCAGAATCATTTATTATAAATGTCTTTGGCCGCGAAATGCCGGAGGCGATGCTCATCTCATCCACGACGTTCTGCCACTGTTTCTCTTTTGGGTCGTTCAGGTTCAACTCGCGCGCCTTCGTTGATGAAAGAATGACCCTGTCCCCGTATCTGTATCCGCTGTAACTTGATACGATAGCGACAAAAACGGCAAGCGTCGTGAACACCGGCGCATTAATGCCTTCGCCGTAAAAACGGTCAAGGCCAAGTCCGATAAATAGAAAGAGCGCTATAAAGATAGTTACGATAAACCAAGTGGCGCGCCTATTTTTTTGAATCTGCTCATAGATGTTCATCTTTTAGATGCGGAAATTTCATTTAAGCGAAATTGTAGTTGTAGGGCAGGTTTAAACCTGCCCTACTCCTCGCAATGACGAAAAGAGTATTCTCAAACAATTCCATGCTATTTAAGTCCAAGGTCCACTTTAGGAACCTCCCTTTCGGAAGAGACCGTTATTTCAAACAACTCAAGCAGTTTGAATCCGAACGTTGATGCGATCAAATTTGTAGGAAAAGTCTGTTGGGCCGTGTTAAACTTTGTCGCGATGTCATTGTAGAACTGCCTGGCGAAACCGATTCGGTTCTCTGTGGAAGAAAGTTCTTCCTGAAGTTTCGCGACATTAGTGTTTGACTTCAAGTCAGGGTAGTTTTCTGCCAGCGCGAATAGTTGACGCAGGGTCCCTGTGAGAGCGTTCTCCTGGGCCGCCTTTTCGGCCACGCCCTGTGCCGAAACGGCCCTATTGCGCGCCTCGATGACCTTGGTCAGCGTATCCTGCTCAAATTTCATCACGCCTTTCACGGTCTCAACAAGGTTCGGTATGAGGTCGTGCCTCCTTTTCAACTGAACATCTATCTGCTTCCATCCGTTAAGCGTCTGATTCTTCAGCGTTATGAGCCCGTTGTAGCCTGAGATGATCCATATAATCAGTATCGCCGCTATTCCCAGAATAATCAACATAACCATCAAAGTCTCCTTTCTTCTTAGCGCCTTTTCTTCCCCAATCCAAACTTCGCATGAATCGCCCGCACCGCGTCCGGCCCTCGATCCTTCTTGACAATGCAGGAAATTTTTATCTCGCTCGTAGATATCATCTCGATATTTATCCCTTTTTGAGCCAACGCCTCGAAGACGGCCGCGGCTATACCTGAGTGGCTGCGCATCCCTATCCCTACGATCGAAACCTTCGCTATTTCCTTATCGAAGGTGATGCCGCCGGCGCCTATCTTTTTCGAAAGTCCTTTCGCGATCTTTATTGTCTTATTCAGATCGGATCCCATCACGGTAAACGATACGTCGGTAGCGCCGGTCCTTGAGACGTTCTGAATTATCATGTCGACGTTTATTTCCTCTTTGGCTATCTCCTTAAATATCTTCGCGGCGATGCCTGGCTTATCCGGAACATCGCAGATGGTAACCTTCGCCTCCTCCTTAT
>MHFL01000024.1:19418-20724 GCA_001804165.1 Omnitrophica bacterium RIFCSPLOWO2_01_FULL_45_10
TATCTTCCATCGCCTTTACCTCCCTGGAAATTATCGTCCCTGCCTTATTTGAAAAACTCGACCTGACGTGAATGGGGACGTTAAACTTCATCGCCAACTCTATCGAGCGCGGCTGAAGGACCTGCGCTCCCAGCGACGCGAGTTCAAACATCTCTTCATAACTGAGCCTATCGATTTTTCTCGCGTCCCTAACAACCCTCGGATCAGCGGTGAATACCCCTTCCACATCGGTACACATCTCGCATGCCGAAGCCTCGAGAACCTTTGCCAGCGCGACCGCTGTAAGATTCGAACCCCCCCTGCCCAAGGTCGTGATATCCTGATTCAGGCTTACACCCTGGAATCCAGCCACTATCACAATCCTTCCTTTTTTTAACTCAAGCGATATTCGCTTCGCGTTGATGTCTAAAATCCTTGCCTTCGTGAAGGCGTTGTTGGTTATTATGCCGACCTGAGCGCCCGTAAAGGATATGGCGTCCATGCCCAATTTATTAATGGCCATAGCGAGAAGGGCCGATGAGACCTGCTCGCCCGTTGAAATAAGCATATCGACTTCTCTCTCGGGAGGAGACTGTGTGATATCATTAGCGAGCTCTATGAGCCTGTCGGTGGTATCGCCTAAAGCGGAAACTATCACAACGACGTCATAGCCGTCCTTCTTTGTCTTGACAACCCTTTTGGCGACCATCTCGATCCGCTCTACGTCCGCTACGCTCGTGCCGCCGTACTTTTGAACAATTATCCCCTTTGACACAAGGCTCTCCATTCCTTAATATTATTTAATGCCCAACTATGGACCTCTGTGACCATAGAAAATGCCAATAACAACAAAGATATGTCTACGCCGGCAAGAAACCAATCTCCGTCGCCCAAGAACTTGCCTAATTGCCAACCAAGCGCCCCGAGGGTGGTAATGAGCATGAAGATCGCCGGCGCAAGCGTGAAGCGAATATGCTTCTTCTGCATAATGAGCCAACTCGACAATACTATGAGCGTCAACGCCGCCACAAGTTGATTAGCGGCGCCGAAGATCGGCCATATCTTTTGCCAATTGCCCGTGAGGGCGAGCCATCCGCCGGCAAAAATAACGAGACCGGTCGCCAGAAATCTATCGAGCCCGACAAATAATTCCTGCAGGATGTATCGGCTTATTCTCGCCGCGGTATCAAGCGTTGTCAATATAAAGGAATTTAAAAGTATTATGGCTATGAACGAACCGTATTTTCCCAAAACGAACCTTGTGAGATGGCCGAAACCGTCTCCGAACGCCTTCACCGGCCCGCCGGCAAGCGATGCCTTCAGAGCG
>MHFL01000024.1:20779-23554 GCA_001804165.1 Omnitrophica bacterium RIFCSPLOWO2_01_FULL_45_10
CGAATTCGGTGAAACCGCCCGCTACGGCGATGATCGCTATTACCGCGACCAGCGCCTCGACAGCCATCGCGCCGTATCCGATCCGTTTGATATCGCGTTCATTTGAAATTTGTTTCGATGTCGTGCCTGCCGACACGAGCGCATGGAATCCTGATATAGCTCCGCAGGCTATTGTCACAAAGAGCATCGGCCATACCGCTCCCTCTTGTGTCTTCCAACTTATGAAGGCAGGCATGGAGAAATCGGGCCTCGCTGTTACAACACCAAGAAAACCTACAAAAACTCCGAAGAATAATAGATAACTGGATAGGTAATCCCGCGGCTGTAATAAAATATTGACCGGCAGAACAGACGCAAAAAAACAGTAGCCGAGCAATATGAGCGCCCAGATGAGCATTTCATGGCCTTTCGGCATAACGATCGGCATGGCCTGGCCGATAAAGATGAGGGCTACCAGCATGATGAGCCCTACTGCCGTTGAGACAGCCAGGTTCACTTTCATTTTATATATTAAAAGGCCCACAAGCACAGCGACCGGTATGAGTCCCAATGACGGAAGCACCACCTTCGGCTCGACTATGAATGTCTGACTGCAGAAATAGACAAATACGCTGACCACTACCACAAGCGCCATGAGCACGAACCATGAGAATACGAGCCGCGCCCTACGCGATATTAACCTCTCAGAGACATCCGCTACGGAATTTCCGTTATGCCGCACGGATAAAAAGAGCGACCCGGCATCGTGGATGCCCCCGATGAATATCGTCCCAAGCAGAACGAATAGAGCGGCCGGCCCCCAGCCCCAGAAACTCGCCGCTATTACAGGGCCTATGACCGGGCCCGCGCCCGCGATGGACGAAAAATGATGTCCGAAGAGTATCAGCCAGTGCTTCGCCGGAACATAGTCCATGCCATCGGACTTGGTATGAGCGGGCGTGGGCCTATGTGGCTCTACGCCTAAAAATTGTTCGAATCGTGTCGCGTAGAATCTATACCCCAACCAAAGCACAACCGAACAGACAATAAAAAAGGTCAATGAATTCATACTATCCCTTGATAAACGCCTCAGTCAACGCGGCGCCGGATTTAAATTTAACTTTGCTTGACGCGGCATTGGCCTCGTTAAAGGCTTCAAAACCGTTATGCTCAAGGCCCGAGCCTGCCATGACAAAAGGCGCGGGGTCCTTAACGTGCGTCCTCACAGAAACAGGAGTCGCATGGTCCGACAGGACCATGAGCCTATATTCCTTGGTTTCCTTAAGATGCCTCCAGACCGCTCCCACGACGAATTTATCAAAGTTTTCAATAGCCGTTATCTTGGCCCGCATATCGCCGTTGTGGCCCGCTTCGTCAGGCGCCTCAACGTGGACAAACAGAAAATCTTTCTCTTTTAGCGCGTTTACGGCATATTCACCCTTCCCCCGATAATTTGTATCATAATATCCCGTTGCTCCCGGCACCTTAATCAATTCCAGTCCTATGAGTTTGCCTATTCCATTGACCAGATCAACGGCTGATATGACCGCTCCTTCTAATCCGAACAGGCCCTTGAAACTCGGCATGTTCGGATTAGTTCCCTGCCCCCATAGCCATATCATATTAGCGGGATTCTCTTTAAGGTCGAGCCGCACCTTGTTTATCTCATGTTTCTCCAATAACTCTTTCGACCTTGTCATCAATTCCATCAACTTTTCACTGCCGGCGCCCTCCGGCCGGCTCTTGGAAATACTTTGTTCGGAAATATCGTGCGGCGGCGTGCAGGCAATCTTCATCAGTTCACCGACCTCCTCACGGGATTTTGCCTTCACGATCATGAGATTTCTGTAACTCTTCCCATGATAAAATCTTATTCTGTCCGAACCCAATTTTCCATTCAGGGATTCTATCAATATCTTCGCCTCTTTCTCGGAGATGTGACCGGCTGAATAATCCGCCATTATATCATTATTAATTGTAACGAGGTTGCACCTGAAGGCGACCTCGTCTTCGGCCAATTCAATACCTACATTTGCCGCCTCAAGCGGCCCCCGGCCCGTGTAATACTTTTTAGGGTCGTATCCCAATATCGAGAGATTGGCGATGTCGCTTGCCGGCTTCATGCCGGTCGGAACGGTTTTGACAAGCCCTATTCTTCCTCTTTTAACAATTTCATTTAAGTTGGGGATCTTCGCGACTTCAAGCGGTGTTTTGCCTTCGAGCTCTTTAATGGGATAATCACTCATCCCGTCTCCTACGAGAATCGCGTATTTCATATTATAATCCTATCTCCTTCACTATTGCTTCAATCTTCGGTTCCAACGTTTTGGGCTTTTCGATCGTCGCGATTGCCCTGTCCGGGTCCTTCAAACCGTGGCCGGTTAGGACTGAGACAATTCGTATTCGTCCTTCGTCCTTCGTCCTTCGTCCTTCGTTAAAATATCCACTCTTAGCCAACTTCAGCACCCCCGCTACGCTTGCCGCGCTCGCCGGCTCTACAAAGACGCCCTCTTTAGACGCGAGCAGTTTATACGCGGCGAGAATCTCGTCATCGGACACCGTATCTATCAACCCGCCGGATTCATCTCTGGCCAATAATGCCTGCTTCCAACTCGCGGGATTGCCGATCCTTATCGCGGTGGCGATCGTCTTCGGCTCTTTTATCGGATGGCCGCGCACTATTGGCGCCGCGCCCTCAGCCTGAAACCCCAGCATCTTAGGCATATTTTTGATAATTCCGGCGTCTCTATATTCTTTGTAACCTTTCCAATATGCCGTAATATTTCCCGCGTTGCC
>MHFL01000025.1 GCA_001804165.1 Omnitrophica bacterium RIFCSPLOWO2_01_FULL_45_10
TTACTCCGTAATATTATGAAATGAAGTTTTAAATGAAGACTATTTTCTCAGTTCCAATTTCTTTATGATTTCCTGATACTGCTTCTCATCTTTTCTCTTAAGGTAGTCAAGGAGCTTGCGTCGTATGCTTACAAGGCGAAGCAGTCCTCGTCGAGAATGATGGTCACCTTTATGCAGTTTGAAATGCCCGGACAGCCCGTTTATCCTCTCGGTGAGAAGCGCTATCTGCACAGACGGGGAGCCCGTATCTTTTTCATGGGTTTTGTAACCGCCGATGATCTGCTTCTTCTTATCTTTTACTAAAGCCAATTTATTCACCTCGCTTTTTGCAGTATCCTATCATATCTCGCGTATTTTGTAAAGCGCTTTTACCTAAGTACAACCCCAGGGGTTAGGATTGGTTCATCTTAGGACGGAGCGGGCTGTCCTTTCGTCCCTGCGTATTTGCGCGATTAATTCTTTAGCGTTCTTAAATCTGCGTTCATCCCTTATCTTTTTGATAAAAAATATCTCGATATCTTTGCCGTATATCCTGCTAGTGAAGTCGAATATATGCACCTCTATTGTCGGTTCTCTGTCACGGGAACTGTAGAACGTGGGCCGCACGCCTATATTCAGAATCCCTTTTAACCACCTACCATCGAGATTGATCTTTACCGCGTAAACGCCTGTCGGCGGTATTATCTCATGATGAGGATTTACATTTGCGGTAGGATAGCCGAGAAGTCTTGCGAGCTTCGAACCCTCGACTACGGTTCCAAGTATCGATACGGGCCTTGCCAATAATCTCGAGGCCTCCGCCAAAATCCCTCTCAGGATAAGTTTCCTTATTAGGCTCGAGCTCACAATTCGGTTCGATATCTTTACCGGCTTCAGGGTGTAAACCCTGCACCCGAAGCCCTGCGATATCTTTTTTAATATATGCGCGCCTCCGGACGCGTTTCTGCCAAAGTAGAAGTTCTCTCCTACGTATATCTCTTTCGCTCCAAGTCTGTTTATCAGGACATCCTTTACGAAATTAGACGGAGAGAGGAGCGAGAACATTCTTGTGAATTTCAGAATCAATAGATAATCCACATCCAGGGCCCTTATCAATCTTATCCTGTGTTGAAGCGACACTAGACTTAACGGCTCGGCCGTTCCGGGCCTTAGAATCTTTAACGGGTGAGGGTCAAACGTCACCACAACGCTCTTTAAACCGAGGGTCCTTGTCCTATCGACAACTTTTTTTATTATCTTCCTATGCCCTATGTGAACGCCGTCGAATACGCCTATCGTTACTACCGAGCCTTTTATTCGATGCTTCAAATTTCGTAGACCGTGAATGATTTTCATGATCTCTTAATCTTATCTTCTAAATCGGAACGGCTTAGCCTGTTAAGGTCTTCCATGGTTAATGCCTCGTCAATTGTGAAGCTGCCCGATCTTGTCCGCCTCAGACTCGAAAGGCAGGCACCCGAGCCTAACGCATCGCCGATGTCCGACGCGAGTTGGCGGACATACGTGCCTTTGGTGCAGGTCAGCCGGAAAGAGACTTGCGGCAAAGATATCTTCGTTACCTCTATCTTCTTTATACGCACCATTCTTGAGGGAACCTTTACACTGACCCCCCGACGCGCTAATTCGTATAACTTCCGCCCTTTAAATTTTACCGCGGAATACATCGGAACGCGTTGTTCAATCTCGCCTAAAAATTTATTAAAGACCCCCCTTATCTCTTCGTTCGTAAAATTCACTTCTCCCTGGGAACGCGTCATTCTGCCGCAGACATCCTGCGTATCCGACGTCGAGCCCAAAAGAAGAGTCCCCTCATAATCCTTATCGTCGCTCGCGAACAGCATAGAGCGCTTCGTAAATCCGCCTATCAGCATGACGAGAACGCCTGTCGCCATGGGATCGAGCGTGCCCGCATGGCCCACCTTCTCGATCGCGAATCTTTTTCTGACCAAGTCCACCACATCGTGGCTCGTCATTCCCTGGGGCTTATCAACTATCAATATCCCGTCCATTACCTCTTCAATACCTCTTCGACCTTTGCAATGACCTTCTCCTCCGCTTCGGCCAGCGGCGCCTCAATAATACAGCCAGCGGCTTTCGCGTGCCCGCCGCCTCCGAAGAAGGCGGCGATGCCATTAACGTCAACATCGCCCTTGGACCTGAAACTCACGTTTATCTTCCCGGCCTCTTTTAAATCCTCTCTAAAAAGGATGGCAACCTTAACCTTATCGATCGAACGCGCGTAGTTTACAAGTCCTTCGGATTTCGAGAGATCCGCGCCAGTCTCGTTTATCATGTCCCTCGTTATCTTTAAATAAGCCACCCTGCCTTCACGATTGATCCTGATGGTAGAGAGGACAAGGCCAAGCAGTTTTATATCCGCTACCGACCTTCTTTCATATACGCTCTCTGAGACCGCGGCCGGCTCTACACCGTAGCCCAAGAGTTCGCCGGCTATCTCATGTGTCACGCTTGATGTGTTCTCGTAATTGAAAGAGCCGGTATCGGTCAGGATGGCAATGTAAAGGCAAAGGGCCGTCTCTTTTGTCAGGGCCACATCCATCTCCTTGAAAAGTCTATATATCATCTCACCGGCGGAACTTGCCTCCGGCAGGACCCAGTTGACATCGCCGAATTTTTCATTCGATATATGATGGTCTATATTGATTATAAATTTATTCTTTTGAATCAGTTCCCGCACCTTTCCCACCCTCTTCAGCGTGGGGCAGTCGAGGACGAGCGCCGCGTCGAAAGGAATCGTCAAATCCTGCGCCTTCAAAACCTCATCCGTTTTCGGCAGGAACCTGTAATGCTGGGGGATCGGGTCGTTATCCATAATAACCGCGGACTTACCCATGCCTTTCAATAATTCCTTCGCGGCAAGTTGACTGCCGAGGGAATCTCCTTCCAGATTCACGTGAGCGGTTATGAGAAAACGCTCATGGCTTTTTATCGCCTCTATCACCCGATCCATCCCGTTAGACCCCCACTTAGTCATCGCGCTTCTCCTTCTTTAGGTTATCTAAAATATCGGTTATCTTTTTCGTGTCCGCAAAGGATTCGTCGATCTTGAATACGATCTCGGGCATGAATCTTAATTTTATCCTTTCAGAAATTAAATTTTTCATATAGCCCTTGGCGCTATTCAATGCCTTCAGCGTCAGGCGCTTATCTTTGGATTCGCCTAAAACGCTGAAATAGACCTTCGCGTACCTCAAATCCCTTGTAATCTCGACGTTCGTTATCGTTATGAACCCGAGGCGCGGATCTTTAACTTCATTTTGAACTATCCGGCTTATCTCCTGCCTCAGCGCCTCCTGAACACGGCCCGGCCTTTGTGTGCTCATAGAACCTCCATCTCGCCTATCCGCATATCTCGTCAATGAGCGACTTCGCGTATTTCAATTCATCAGTTTTGGTCCTTACTGCTCCGTCTAATTTTGCGACCATGACCTTTCTCAAAATTTCCTTATACCGAGGGCAGGGCTTCAAGCCAAGCCGCTTTATGTCATCGCCTTTGAGCTTAATGGTCACTCCGTTATATTTTTGAAAAAAATCCTTAATCCTTGAGTTCGCCAAAGAGCCGTTTCGCCTCTCAAGAAGCGAGGACATAGCCATGACCAAAAGCGTCGCTTCGAAGGAGAGCGGATTCAAAAGCGAATAGATCCTGCTCGGCGGGATTTTGCGCGTTTCGCTTAAGGCCTTTATCGATTTTTCGCCGCGAACTTTATATGAGAGCATCCTTAAAACATCCCGGCGCCTGAAGGCGAATTCATCGCATATTGCGGATAAATCATTATAACTTAAATCCTTGAACAATGCCATCATGTATATAAGCCATTTATCGATTGCTCTTTTCTTGAAATTGGCCCCTTCGTACCATTCACACGCTTCCCCCACTGCTCTAAATGAGCGCTCGGTATCGCGGCCGAATTTAATCTTAGGGTGTATGAATCTAAATTCGTGAAGTTCCTCCATCCGCTTGAGGGCCCTGATCGGCTCCTTTTCCTTCAATATCAATATGACCTCGTCTCGTATCCTCTGGGGCCCGACATGTTCGAACATCCTCTCAGGCCCAACGGCGTTCTGGATCAGTTCCTGGGTATGGCCGTCAATGGCGAAGCCAAATCGTTGCTCAAAACGAACCGCCCTGAATATCCTCGTTGGGTCGTCTATAAAACTTTTGTCATGCATTACCCTTATGCGGCCGTGCCTCAAGTCGGAAACTCCTTTAAAAAAGTCGATCAATTGTCCGAATGTCTCGCGATTGATACTTACTGCCATAGCGTTTATGGTGAAGTCGCGGCGGGAGAGGTCATTTTTAAGCGAACTAAACTCCACCGTAGGCAGGGCGGCGGGCCTTTCATATGATTCCTTCCTCGCGGTTGCCAGGTCTATCTTTAATTTCTCTTTTGTCAATATCGTGCACGTCCCGAACCTTTTATGCGCGACTAAAGCGGCGCCGAGGTCTCCAACGAGCGCTGACCCAAGTTCTATCGCGTCACCCTCTACAACGATATCGAGATCGATGTTCTTAAAACCCATCAAAAGATCCCTAACGAGCCCTCCGACCACGAACGCGCTTGAGCCGATTTCGTTAGCCTTGCGCCCAATCATTTTCAGGAGCCGCGCAATATGTTTGGGTAAAAGATCGGCCATCTTCTTAGATAGGTTTACGACTATTCTCTTTTTATCGGATTTCATGATTTAAGAACCATAAGAACCGATATCGCTCCAGTAGCGATATTTTGGTTTCTAATTATATTATCATAATCGATTACATCGCACAATGAGTTTTGCTGATCGTCGTAAAATATTTTACTTTTTGGCCGGGTAAAAAGAAACACTGTAGCCCAGGCTTAAGCCTGGGCTACAGTTGTGGATAAACTCGTGTGAATATGATTTGAAACGGGATTTATTGGACGATTCTTTTTAATTCGAGGATATTATCGATAATGTAATCGGGCCGGAAACGCTTAATGTCCCGCGCTTTTCCTATGCCGTATGTGACCCCGCAACTGGCAATGCCCGATCTCTTGCCTGACTGGACATCCAAATAACTATCGCCGACGATTAAAGCCGCGTCCGGCTCGGACTTTAGCGTTTTTAAGACATTTAAAACAGGGCACGCTGAAGGTTTCATGCAGTCGTTATTATCGCCTCCAAGAACCGTATCAAAATATTTATCTATCTTGAAATATCTCAAAAGGGCCATCGTCGAGCCGCGCTGCCTATTGGACAATAGCGCGATATTAATCTTATGGCGATCTAAATACTTTAATATATTACGAACGCCCGGATACAGGATGGTATTATCATATAAATGCGCCATATAATAACGATTAAAAATCCTAAGGCCTCTCTTCCATTTATTACGATGCCTCGGACCCAAAACGTCGCTCACGAGTTTTTCCACGCCGAACCCGATATAAGATGTTATCTCCTCGAAACTCTTCTTCTCAAGGTCAAGGCCTCCCAGCATATGATTTATGCTCGAGACGATGTCCACCCGCGAGTCGACGAGCGTCCCATCCAAATCGAATATAATCAAACTGAATCTTTTAGGTCTGGCAAACATTAAGACTTGGTCATCATCTAAAATGAGTGGTTGTTTATTCATCCCAATCGCAGACCTCGCGCGGCCGATCTTGCGGACGCCTTTGCCTCTTCCAATTTCTTTGACTGTAATTCCTGGCCCATCTCCATGGGCTGGCCCACGACGAAGGTGATATCCTCTATACCGCAGAACCCGAAGATGGCCCTGAGGTATGGTTCCTGGTAATCGAATTTACTGCCGTCGCCGGTGTAATCTCCGCCCCGGCTCGCTATAACAACCATCTTTTTGCCTTTGAGCAATCCCTCGACTCCGGCTCCCGTGTACCTGAACAGATATTTCGGTTGGACAATTATGTCGATATAGTGTTTAAGGGTATACGGTATAGTGAAGTTCCACATGGGCGTACTGATAAGGTAAAGGTCGGCGGACCTGAATCTTTCTATGTGAACTATGATCTCCTGCCACGCTTCTTTGAATTCTCCGGAGAGTTCCTTCCCTCCGAGGAGGGCGTATTTCCCGTCAACCCTCTTTAAGGTAAGAGGGGGCAGTTTCTCTTTGTGAAGATTGAGTTCATCTATCGACCAATCGGGGAACCTTGACTTAAAGACGTCGAGAAACGCCTCTGTGACTTTGAGCGTGCGCGATTCGTCTCCCCGGGGTGTAGCTATGACATGCAGTAATTTTTTCATCTGAAAATCTCCTTAAATTTGAATTTTAAGTCAAATAGATTATACCTAAAATCCGCTATATTGCAATGCCCCAAGTCCACTTTTTACTGATTTTTTTCTACATCCTGAAGCCGGTAGGAACAAGCGATGATAAAGAAGAAGCGGATTAATTCTATACGCCTTTTCATGTAAGCCGACTGGAAACTTCTTCTGGAATGGGCCTTGGCTTAAATGTCCTATCGACTGATACCAATACTGTCTTCGCTGATGCGATCGTGCGGCCAGCTTCGTTCTTTATATCCTGGACAAACTCTAATCTCACGCCTGATGTTCGACTGACCTGTGTGGATATATCAAGCGTATCCGCGTAAAAGGCGGGCGATTTATAATCTATCTCCTGACGGGATACGACAAACAATATATCTTTTTTTGCGAGTTCCTTGAGCACGATTCCCTTACTCTCAAAATATTCTGTCCGCGCCTCCTCTAAAAATTCAAGATACCTGGCGTAATAGACTACTCCGCCTGCGTCTGTGTGATGATAATAAACCTTTACCTTCATATGGCTTATTATAGCGGCAAGGGCATCTATATTCAATATTTTTTATCGGACGTAAAATTGGCGTGCCTCGTCTATTCTCTGCTTTCAACCACAAAACCGGGTTATTATCTAATTCTGAACCTGGAAATAAGGTTCATCTTATCAAGTCGTCTTAAGGCTTCTATGATGTACTTTTTATTTTTTTGTTGCTTGTATTGGATAAGGGCCCTTTGCATCTTCCTTTCCCTTAAACCAGTCGCAACGTAAATATCTTTTCCGGTAAACGGATCTTTTTTTGTATGGTACATGCATCCTGAAACGGTCATCGGCAAGGGGAGAAAATCCTGTATCTGTTCAGGATATATATGCTTCCTCATAAGCTCTAGTGACAGATTTAAGGCGCTGTCCAAAGTGGCGCCCGGATGAGCGCTTATAAAATAATTCACAAGATATTGCTTTTTGTTTATTACTTTATTTATATCATTGAACCTCCGGATAAACGTCTCGTAGATTTCAAAAGACGGTTTATTCATTAATTTTAAAACCGGCCCTTCACTATGCTCCGGCGCGACCTTCAATTGTCCGCTTATATGATTAGCGCATAACTCTTTTAAATATTCTCCCCCTTGATTCTCAACTAACAGGTCATATCTTACCCCGCTTCCTATAAACAGATGCTTCACGTTAGGTGTCCGAGTTACGGCCCCCCACATCTTCAATGTTTCATCGTGTCCTAATTTTAATTCTTTACATTTGGCGGGGATAAGGCATTTCTTATCTTTGCAGGCGCCTTTGGCACCCCAAAATTTACACTGTGCTTTGTACATATTCGCCGTTGGGCCGCCTATATCGGTTATGGTCCCCCTGAAATCATCGCGCTCTGCAAGGGCCCTGGCTTCTTTCAAAATAGATTCTTGACTTCGGCTTTGAATGAGCCTTCCCTGATGCATATACAATGAACAAAAACTGCATTCCCCGGGGCAACCGCGATGGGATATTATGGAAAATCTCACGGTCTCAAAACCCGGGACGCCTCCATCTTTATCATATGCAGGGTGCCACGCCCTCGCATAGTTTAAAAGATAGATCTTATCCATCTCTTCCGTCGTTAATGGAAGCGCCGGCGGAAACTGGATGACAAACCGGTCCGCGTGTTTTTGAACAATAATCTTTCCCCTGAGGGGATCGAATTCCGAATACAGGATCCTGAACGCCTCATTGAATTTATCTTTATTATCACTAACCTGTTCAAAAGGCGGTATCTCTATAAAATCTCCCAAGGCATTTACTTTATTCCTTACGATAACGGTCCCTTTTATATTATCCAACGTCCGTATATTGTGCCCGCGCTTCAGGCGCTCGGCTATTTCCAATACCTGTTTTTCTCCCATGCCATAGACAAGGATATCCGCTTTTGCGTCCAACAGGATCGAGCGCCTCACCTTGTCGGACCAATAGTCATAATGCGCGAGCCGTCTCAGGCTCGCTTCCACTCCTCCGAGCACTACCGGTATATCAGGAAAAGCCGCTCTTATTCTGTTTGTATACACTATGCTTGCCCTGTCGGGCCTCAGATTAGGCCTGCCGCCTGCCGAATAATCGTCATTTCGACGGTGATTTTTATTGGCCGTATAATTCGCCACCATAGAATCGAGATTGCCTGCGGTAACTCCAAAAAATAATTTTGGCTTTCCCAACCTTCGGAAATCTTCCGGCCGTTGACAGTCGGGTTGCGGGATGATCCCCACCCTAAAGCCGGCATTTTCCAGCACCCGTCCTATTACGGCGGCGCCGTAAGAGGGATGGTCCACATACGCGTCTCCGGTAACAATGATGACGTCCAGCTCCTTCCAGCCTCGCTCATCCATATCTTTCTTATTAATTGGCAGAAATACTTTACTCATATTCTATAAGATAGTAAACGCCATTTAAGGCCTATTTTTCAAAACGTATTCTTATGGGTACCCCTTCAAAATCGTAACTTTTCCTGAAGAAGTTTTCTACGAATCTCTTTAAATTTTCACTTAAGTCATTTGTGTTCTTGACGCCTAAAATAAATTCGGGCGGCATAACACCTTTCTGTATCAGGAATTTAAACCTTATCCTCTTATTGCTTATCTCGGCGGCATTGTTCAATGATTTGAGGATAGCCGCAAGTTTATCCGGCTGAATGATAGTTTTAGATTTCTCGTATACTGACCATATAACATCAAGACTGTCCATGACATTCCTTCCCGTCTTACAAGATATAAATATAACCGGGAGATTTTTTACAATGTTCATATTCATTATGAGCCTGTCTCTATATTTCGACATCTCAACCCCTTTTACGAGGTCCCACTTATTCACCGCCAGAACAAGCGCCTTGCCTTCCTCAAGACACAGCTCTATGATTCGCACACTGTCTTTCGTCAATCCTTCGCAGCCATCGATAAGGACTATCGCTACGTCGCACCGCTTTATAGTTTCCTTCGAACGGACGCTTCCGTAGAAGTCCGACGCCTCGTTTATCTTCGCGTTATGCCTTATGCCTGCGGTATCAATGAGCGCGTAGTCCCTGTCTTTATACTTGAAATCGGTATCAATGGAATCCCTTGTGGTGCCGGCGGTAGGATGGACGATGACCCTCTCCTCACTGAGTATGGAATTCAGATATGAAGATTTACCGACATTCGGACGCCCAACGATAGCGACATGAACGGATTTGGTGTTGTCTCGAGCATTAGTTTTTTCTATGCCCTTTGCCAGGTCATTACACAATTTCTCGATGCCCCTGTCGTGCATCGCCGAGACGGCATAAGGCTCACCGAGTCCAAGTTCAAAAAATTCCATCGCCTTGCCCGTATCGGATTCGCTATCTACCTTATTAACTACAAGATAC
>MHFL01000026.1:0-973 GCA_001804165.1 Omnitrophica bacterium RIFCSPLOWO2_01_FULL_45_10
AAGTTACGGGAGAGAACGAACCTCCCGTGATGGAGGCGATACCGGACAGTTCGGTATACGAGGGCCGGACGTTGAAATTTACCGTCAAAGCCTCTGATCCCGATACCGGCGACATCCTTCGCTTCTCATCGGAAAACCTTCCCCAGGGGTCGGGCCTTGACATATTTACAGGAGTTTTCTCATGGACACCCGGCTTCAGCCAACAGGGAATATACAGCATGACCTTCAAAGTGAGCGACAGTAAAGGCCTGAGTGACTCAAGGGCGGCGAACGTTACAGCCACTAACTCAAGCCTGTACGGCACGGTATTTGATGGCCGGACGAACATGCCGGTGCCGGGGGCCTGTGTCAAAGTCCTGAAAGGCTTCAAAATCATGGCAGGCGCCATGACAGACTCATCCGGCAGGTATGTCATAGCCGCCAATCTGCCTACAGGCACCTATTTAGTTTATGTAACTGCTCCGCATCGGCTTCCGCGGATAACTATTATCAGACTGACAAGGGATAAAACCACGGCGCTCGATTTCACTTTCGGCAAAGTTAAATGAGTCTTGTGAAATATATTGCGCCCCTCTTTTTTTACTTGACAGGTGAACGAATGTTCACTATAATTCGGTTGCGGCTCATT
Organism: Omnitrophica bacterium RIFCSPLOWO2_01_FULL_45_10; assembly: GCA_001804165.1. Lineage (GTDB taxonomy): Bacteria > Omnitrophota > Gorgyraeia > 2-01-FULL-45-10 > 2-01-FULL-45-10 > 2-01-FULL-45-10-A. The sequence goes on from MHFL01000026.1 coordinate 629, forward strand.
AAAAGTAGGGAATAAACATGGAAAGAGATGACGCTTCAAGCGCTTCAAAAAGATACGCGAATGAGATCATCGCGTTTTACGCAAGATATCGAAGGATGCCGTCTTATTCGGAGATGTTAAAGATATTCGGCCTAAAGTCGAAGAACGCATGTTTTAAACGGGTCCTCTCTTTGATCAGGAAGGGATTCTTTGAGAAAGACAAGAGGGGCAGGTTAACGCCGGGAAGATTCTGTAAACCCGTAAGACTCCTCGGCGTCGTGATGGCCGGATTCCCGAGCCCCGCGGAGGAAGAGTTGGTCGACACGATGAGTCTGGATGAATATCTCATATCGAACCCGCAGGCCA
>MHFL01000026.1:1085-8533 GCA_001804165.1 Omnitrophica bacterium RIFCSPLOWO2_01_FULL_45_10
TCGACGGCGAATGGACGCTGAAATATTTTGAGAAGAAGTCCGGCAAGGTCATCTTAAAGGCGGCGAATAAAAAATATTCACCAATAATGCCGAAGGAGGAACTAGTGATAGCGGGGGTGGTGATAGCGAATGTCAGAAAATATAAATGAGATAATAACTCTTTTCTCTTATCCGAACGCCATAGTTCATATAGACTGCGACGCCTTCTTCGCGTCCTGCGAACAGGCGCAAAATCCCAGCCTTAAAGGTCGACCAGTCGTAACAGGCAAGGAACGCGGCATTATCTCCTCGGCAAGTTATGAGGCGAAGGCCCTCGGGATAAAGCGGGGAGTGAGCCTTCGCGAGGCAAAGCGGATGTGTCCTGAATTAATCGTTCTGCCGAGCGATTACGAGACTTACAGCATATATTCGGAAAGGGTGTTCGATATCGTTCGGCGCTTTACGCCAACGGTCGAAGAATTTTCCATAGATGAGGCATTCTGTGACCTGACCGGTTTAAGGCGCATTTATAGAACATCTTACTCGAATATCGCCCGTAAGATCAAAGACGCGATTCATAAAGAACTCGACATAACCGTCTCGATGGGTTTAAGTCCTACAAAAACGCTCGCCAAGATATGTTCGCGCCACAAGAAGCCAAAAGGATTTACCGCGGCGCCGGGTTACCGACTTCACCTGTTTTTAAAGGATACGGCCTTAGACACCGTATGCGGTTTCGGCCCGAACACGGTCGCCCTTCTCAATAAATGCGGGGTTTTTACCGTGCTCGATTACGTAAAGAGGCCGTTAGAATTCGCGGATAAACTTTTGGGCAAGATCGGGCGCGAGTTGTGGCATGAATTACGCGGCACCATGGTCTATCACGTATCGCCTGGTGCGAAGGAGAAATATCTTTCGATAAGCAAGACCAAGACATTCAGTCCGGGGTCGGACGATAGAGAATTTGTTAAATCTCATGTGATGCGAAACTTAGAGGCGGCATTCATTAAATTGAGGCGGCATAAGTTATCGGCGAAGGCGCTCACGGTATACCTAAGAACAATTGATTTTAACGGCGGCGCGATTAAGGGCGAACTGGATAGGCATTCATCCTCGACGCTTGATTTTACAGGATTATGCGATCATTTGTTCGATTTGATATTTAAAAGGAAAGATAGGGACAGTCCCCATCTCGACGGAAAGCACGAGTCTGGGGGCAGTCCCTATTTTTCCAAAGACGACGTCTCTTACAGGGCCACAGGCGTGGTATTATCGGACATAGTAATAGAAGGCGTTGATTCACGGACCCTATTCGATGACCCGATAAAAATTGCCAAAGTGACGAAACTTTCGAAAACAGTCGATGATATAAATATGATGTATGGAAAATATGCCGTCCATTTAGCGACATCGAACATGGCGCTCGGAAATAGAAAGATAAATAGGGACAGTCCCCACCTCGATGGAAACCCCAACCTGGGGGACAGTCCCTATTTATCTCCCAGGAGCGAAAGGGCATGGCGAAAAACTCACCTCCTCAAAGGCGAAACTTCTCGCAGCCGGCTTAGAATACCCCTGCTCAAATTCTAAAGAGAAGACTACCGCCGTAGGGCAGGTTTAAACCTGCCCTACGATCTCATCAAGCTGCTTCTTTTTCGTTTGGGATTTAGTGTTTTACGATCTCATCAAGCTGCTTCTTTTTCGCTTGGGATTTGGTGTTTTAAGCGGTATAATTTTATAAAGATGAATATATATTTAGCGATTATTTTGACGATACTCATAGGCGAATATTTTTTGAAACTATTTGTCGAACGGCTGAACATTAGAAACGCGTCCCCTATTCTACCGGAAGAATTTAAGGGCCATTATGACGCGGAAAGGTATAGAAAATCTCAAAACTACCTTATCGATAATACAAAATTTGCTCTCTTCAAAGGCGCCGTTTTTACCGCGCTCACAATATTTTTTATACTCTTCGACGGATTTAACTTTGTCGATCTTATAGCGAGAAAGTTAAATTTAGGTTCAGTCCCCACCGGATTAATCTTTGCCGGCATTTTACTGATAGCATATGAACTATTGACCGTGCCATTCGCCGCATACAGGACATTCGTTATCGAGGAAAAATACGGTTTCAATAAGACCGGCCTTAAGACATTCGTCTTGGATATCATAAAAGGCCTGCTCTTAAGTTGTATAATCGGAGGCGCGATCTTCGCGGGCGTCATCTGGTTTTTTGAATCGAAAGGCGGATGCGCATGGATTTATAGTTGGATCGCGGTTACGATAGTCGAATTATTTCTGACTTTCATCGCTCCTATCCTGATCCTTCCGATTTTCAATAAATTTATTCCCCTTGAAGAAGGAGAGCTCAAAGATTCGATAGAAGGATATGCCAAATCTCAGAACTTTAAGATTAAATCTATCTTCAAGATGGACGCGTCACGGCGGACCTCAAAATCAAATGCCTTCTTCACCGGTTTCGGGAAGTCCCGGAAGGTCGCCTTGTTCGATAACCTCATAGAAAAACACACAGTCGATGAATTGGTTTCTGTCCTGGCCCACGAGATAGGCCACTATAAGAAACGGCATATCATAAAGCATCTCGCTCTATCTATCATAACTCAAGGGTTTATGTTTTTTGTTCTATCATTGTTCATAAATAACAGGGGGTTATTCGACGCGTTTAAGATGGACGGACTTTCTGTCTACGCAAGCCTCGTCTTTTTCGGATTTCTCTATAGCCCAATCAGCCTCATCTTCTCCGTAACCGCGAATATCTTTTCTAGGAAGTGTGAATACGAGGCCGACCTTTTTGTGGCGAAGACGTATAAAATGCCGGAGGCCTTTATCACGGCGCTTAAAAAATTAACCGTCGATAACCTGTCGAATCTGACCCCGCATCATATGAAGGTCATCTTAAGTTACAGCCATCCGCCGATCTTAGAGCGAATCAAAACTTTCAGGTCGCGCATTGTTTATTGAGCGACTGAGGAAAGCAGTTGATTTCACGCGTTCAGTATGATATTTTATTTCTACGATGAGTTACATTGTATTCGCGAGAAAATACAGGCCCCAAACCTTCGATGATATAGACGGCCAGCCCCACATCGTAAGGACTCTCAAGAATGCCATAACACAAGAGAGGGTTGCCCATGCTTACCTATTTTCGGGCCCAAGAGGCGTAGGAAAGACGACAACCGCGAGAGTGCTGGCCAAGGCCCTGAACTGCGACAAGGGCCCCGCACCTAATCCATGCAATTCGTGCCCCGCCTGCGATGAGATAACAAAAGGCGCATCTCTCGATGTCCTTGAGATAGACGGCGCGTCGAATAGAGGCATAGAAGAGATAAGGAATTTAAGAGAGGGCGTGAAATTCAAGCCCTCGAAGGGAAGATTTAGAATTTACATCGTGGATGAGGTCCACATGCTCACACAGGAGGCGTTTAACGCCCTCCTGAAGACGCTGGAAGAGCCGCCTCTTCACGTTAAATTTATATTCGCCACAACCCAGGCTCACAAACTTCCCCTCACCATTCTTTCGAGATGCCAGCGGTTCGACTTTCACCGTATCTCAAGTAAAGATATCCTGGAAAACTTAAAAAGGATAAAGGCAAATGAGCGGCTCAATGCCACAGATGATGTGCTGAACCTGATCGCTAGACATTCTGACGGCAGCATGAGAGACGCCCAGGTTCTATTGGACCAGATCATGTCGTTCGCAAAAGACGACATGAGATTGGACGATGTCATCAAGATGTTGGGGTTGATAGGCGACGACATCTTGTTCGCGTTGTCGGATTCCATCAGAGAGCGCGATGCACTTAAGGCGCTCAAACTGATAGGCCAGTTTATAAACGAGGGAGGCGATTGCTTCCAATTGGTTGTGAACCTGATCGAACATTTTAGAAACATCGTCATAATAAAGATAAGTAAAGACCCAAAATCGATTTCCGATTGGGACGCCGATAAAATAAAACATTATGAATCACAAGCAAAAGATTTCAGCGTTGAGGACATTTTGTACATAATGCATACGCTCTCAAACGCGGTAGATTTAATAAAAAAGACTCCCCTCGCGAGGATTCCGCTCGAAACAACCGTAATCAGACTTACAAGGGCCGGCCCCATACTCGCGCTCGCCGATATCATGGCGAGACTCACTGAATTAGAGAAAAAATTGTTAAGCGGGCTCCAAAAACCACAAAATAACGAACCCCATATTCTTCCCCAAAAAAAAGAGCCCGAGCCAGATTCGTTTCGCGCCTCGACGGAGTTGGATGAAATATCGAGCGGCTGGGCGGCTGTGATAAACCGTATTAGGACGAAGAAAATCTCCATCGCATCATATCTCGAGGAAGGATATCCCATAGGCCTAGACGGGGACAAACTCTTAATAGGATTTTCGAGAGAATTTCAATTTCACAAGGAGGTTCTCGACACGCCTGAAAACAGGCGACTCATAGAAGAGTCGATAAACGCATGTTTGAATCTAACTCTTAGGGTCGCGCTCAAGGAAGTAGAGACCCTTAAGGCCGATGGCAAGGGAGCGATAGATATACCGCAGGATAACGTTATCTCCGGCGGCGCCGTTGAATCAGGAGAGAAAACGAACGATAAGGAAGACGAGCCGCTCATAAAAGATGCCTTGGAGATTTTTGGCGGAGAGATTCGAGATAAATTATCTAAGAAAAAGTAAAGGGAATCCCCATGAGTTATTTTCCTGTTTCGATGAAAGAGTTGTGCGATGAGTTTTCGAAGATGCCCGGGATAGGCCCTAAGACGGCCCAGCGGCTCGCATTTTATATCCTGAAGTCCGCAAAATCCGATGCGGCTCGGCTCAGCCAGGCGATACTCAAGGTGAAAGAGTCCGTGAAGTTCTGCAAGGTTTGCAATAATTTGAGCGATGAGGAAATATGCGATATATGTAAAAGCGCCGCGAGAGACAGAACGATCCTCTGCATTGTCGAGGAACCAAACGATATAATGACTATAGAACGCGCGGGGAATTACAATGGTATATATCATGTCCTCTTAGGATCGCTTTCTCCTTTGGATGGGATAGGGCCGTCTGATCTTAAAATAAAAGAACTTATGGAACGGATGAAAAAAGAAAAATTTAAAGAGATTATAATAGCGACCGATTTCAATACGGAAGGCGAGGCAACCGCCCTTTACCTCTTTAAGGTTTTGAAGAGTTCCGGCGGTAAACTTACTAGGGTCGCTTATGGAATACCTGTAGGTAGCGACCTAGAGTATGCCGACCAGGCCACAATAATAAAGGCGTTTGAAGGCAGACGCGAACCGTCCAAGTAGCCACTCCCAAAAGTCCTAAATCCCAAAAGTCCTAAATACAACAATTTAGCCTCTTTTTCTCATGCCAACTAGTTATAGATGGCATGAGGAGCCTCTCTAAGTGTAATGTCGGGTCGAGGTTTCCGTCTTATAGTATAGGGGAATACTAAGAGAGGGAAGGAGGCATTTTTATGACAAGAATAAGAAGAGTCATATATGATAATGTGGCCTATCATATCCTCAATAGGGGACATGATGGGTGAAGGTTGTTCCAGAAAGCCCAAAACTAAATGTCAAACTGTGCATAAAATTTTGTTGTTTTGTGCATAAATATGTGATATACTTGCGCCTGAGAACGAGGAGGCGCGGTTAGATTATGAGATATATATCTCGATGGCTAGAGACAAGGTTTGCGGAGGTTCTAAAGTCCCACCCTGTGGTAGTTCTAACTGGGCCAAGGCAAGTTGGTAAAAGCACGCTTTTGGAGAATGCGAATTTTTTAAAGGATTGGCGGTATTTGACGTTGGATGACCCCGATGTTCTAGAGCAGGCCAAGGAGGATCCTAAGGGTCTGTTTTGGGAAAACAAGCCGACTATTATTGATGAAGCCCAGCGATGCCCAGAACTTTTAGTGACAATTAAATATTTCGTAGATAAAACCAGGCGCCGCAGGAACTTTATTCTTTCAGGTTCCGGGAATATATCGTTACGACAGGCACCCAGAGAGACATTGGCGGGCCGAGCAAAATATTTACATTTAACCGGGTTTAGTTATAGAGAAATGCACGGGCTTCCATCGCAGGGTCTTCTTGACAATATATGGGCAGGCCGGGAGATTAAAGATTCAACTACCAAAGTAAATGTAGATGCGGCCCAATATATATGGCGCGGATCCTTGCCAGGCGTTGAGCTTGCCTCAAGTGAGAAGATAGCCTTGGAGCGGCTCAGCGGTTATATTGACACTTATATTCAGCGGGACATCAAAGATTTGGTTAAAATAAGACATCCGCAAAATTTTCGCCGATTGATGGAGGCCCTGGCACAGGCGACAGGCTGGGAATCTGTGCAGGACGAATTATCCAAGACTTGCGGGGAAACCAGAACAAATGTCAGTAGGTATATGAGCCTATTAAAAGATACAAATCTTTTGTATGAGTTAAAAGGCTACGTCATAAAAGGCGAGAGAGCATATAAACAATCAAAGTATTTCTGGTTTGATTCAGGATCAGCATGTTTCCTTGCCGGCATTCGTTCTGCATCGGAGCTTAAAAAACTTCATGTCAAGGGCCGATATTTCGAAAATTTCATTCTGCAGCAGATTTTATCATGGGCCTCTTTGCAACTAACTATGCCTGATATATTTTATTGGAAGGCGAAAGCCGATGGTGCGGAGGTTGATTTTGTTATCTCGTTAGTAGGTAGGGCTGTAGGAATAGAGGTAAAGTCTTCCAAGGAGATCGCGTTTAGCGATACGCGACCAATGCGGGAGTTTCTCAAGTCACATCCGCATGTTTCTAAAGGCATTATTGCGTATGCGGGAGACAGAATTTATCAGGTATCTACAAATATTTACGCTGTTCCTTGGATAGCTTTTTAATTACGCGGCGATTAGTTGGCGATTAACCATACGACCGAAAGAAATTGGCGCCATCCGCAAAGTACCACCCTACCCGAATAACATTTTATAGCGCTTCTCTAACTCCTTCGCCTCCGTAACCAAAATGTCGGATAATCCACGATCATAGGCCAGTTCAAGAGCTCGTCCCTGCCTACTGGCAGGCCTTTGGGAAACGTCGCTAAAATTTTACAAAGGCGTTTGAAGGCAGACGCGAACCCTCCAAGTAGCCACTCCCAAAAATCCTAAATACCTAAATACCGCTCCAGGAGTGGTATTTAGGTTAAGATATAAAAAAGTATGTTATCCTGCCTTGATTTTATAATATTTTAGTGTATACTTTATAGTAGAAACGCATTTACATAACGAATTGTGTATCAACGTGTTGCTATCTATATCTGGATAATAGCGCGGTATTTTTTTAGCATATATTTAAAAAGATTTAATATCAATGAAAAAAGAGATGCTATATGAGACCGAACGCTACTACAAAACAGATACCGATTTTGATATTGCTTCTTTTAGCGATCGCGATACTAATCTTTTATACCTGCGCCGC
>MHFL01000026.1:8634-8743 GCA_001804165.1 Omnitrophica bacterium RIFCSPLOWO2_01_FULL_45_10
GTGATAGTTGGCCGGCGGGCTGCTCAGAGGATAAATTTGTTTCAGATTCGGTTCATTCCGGGGATAAGTCTTTTAAGGTTGTTTTCGACGGATCAAGCGATCCAGCCAC
>MHFL01000026.1:8772-11654 GCA_001804165.1 Omnitrophica bacterium RIFCSPLOWO2_01_FULL_45_10
GGGCAAGAACAGAGGGGATGAGCGGGGCCGCAGGGATTGGAGTCCAGTGTAACCTGCTCACAAGCGAAGGAAAGGCAATCAATGAACTTGGTACTTGGCCCGGCGTGCGCGGATTTGTATTAACGCCAACAGGGGCCAATGATTGGCAGCAGTATTCGTGGGTTGTAAACACTACGTCGGATACGGCAGAGATGAGGGTTTATTTGAGAGTTATCGCAACGAACGGCGTCGGCGGAACGGTCTGGTGGGACGATATCGCCGTAAAACCCATTCCTGTAATAACTGATGTGGGTGTTTCTGCTGAGCCCGGATATACAATAGCTACGCTTAGAGGAACCAATTTTGGCCAGGATCCCGGCCGCGGCAATCGCGCCACGGCCCTGAATCATATATCAGATGCCACCCAGAGGACTATTATAAATGATGCGAATATCCTGCAATGGTCTGATACCCAGATTGAAATAAGTTTTGCCCAAGTTCCAGAACAAGTTCAGCGGAATGGATTCAAGGTCACCTCCGGCGGAGTGGACAGCGATATTGGATGTAACCAGCCCGCCCCTGACATAGGTTCCGCTACTATTAATATTGACGTTACTAAATCTGAAGGGGTATTGAAGGACCGGATTTTTGGCGTCTCCACGGGCCCCAACGCTTCAGGGATATTCCAGAGCGGTTACGCTACAGCCCTACAGTATATGGGCGTGAAGATACTGCGGATGCATCTCGATCCGCTTGTCGATTTCACACGGCTCATAGGCCCGGTGGAAATAAGAGAGAAGATCAACGAGTTCGAATCATTCTCAGGCCCTGATGAATGGGGGAAGACTGCCCAGGCGATAGGAGCTGAATTATGCATTGCCCTGCCGTTCGGAGACGGCAGCAATGAGAACCTGCAGCACGTTAAAAACTTGCTTGAATATATGCGCGGGGCCGTCCCTCAGCAACCCAACAATTGGGAAGTAAATCTGATAAAGCCGGATGGCACAAAATCATGGGGCGGAAGAGATGGTACGGCGCCGGCCGGATATTTCGCCTGGTTGCGTCAACAGATAAATGACGGGGTTGATCCGGGGCCATACAATGTTAAATATGTAGAGATCGGCAATGAGACGCACGGAGGAGGGTATTACTACCCCTGGCCGGTTGAGGATTATATTGCCAGGGCGATTGAATGGGGCGATGAGATAAAGAGCGTATATCCCGGCATAAAAGTGGGCGTGCCCAGTTACGTGGGTGAATCCGAGTGGGACAGGGGAAGCGATCCACCGAAAATCTGGGATGAAATCATCGTCCAAAAGGCGCTCGAGAATGCCCTGGCGCGAAAATCGGAAGGCAGGCCTCCGGCAATCGATTTTTTGATTCCGCATTATTACACTCCATACTTAGGGGGTTACGCGGAAAAGGACAGGACATACGCTCTTTCGTATCCATTGCCCGGCGGCCTTGTGCATACCCGCGAGGTAACTTTAAATGCCGGGGACTATACTTTTACAATAGATGGCAAAGGTACATCCCTCGACGGTGTTTATCCAAATTTGAAACTTAATATTATTGATGAAGAGGGCGGTGTTGTTTATGATGCGGGAGAGGCGTATCTAAACAGCGAAACTTTACAGACTTTTAGCTTCGGGACAAATGTTGCATTAACCGGCAAGAAGACATATCGCCTGGAATTGTTTTTAACAAACTATACCCCACAAATGGCGGCAATGGTGAAGAATATTAAAGCAAACGACGAAATGAGTAATTCGTCTATTGTTGCCCTAGGTGAAAAGGAGTGGTTTGAAGGGACCGCGCTTAGCGCATATAACATCAAAGAACATATTGGTAAACTTAAGGGCTATATTGATAACCTGAAAAAAGATCCGGAGCTTTCAGATATTTCAGATTATGATCTTTTGATCATACCTACCGAATGGTCTTGCACAAGCACGGGAGAGACCGATGTGCCGCAGCGCCCTGCCAGACAACTCTACACCGCAATTTATGATGCCAATACATATGTCATCTTCATCAATAATAAAATAGACGGAGCCGCGGCACACACGGCCGCGGCTTCTTCGAGAGGCTGTTTCCGGTATGCCGACCCCTGGAACATCTTTCTCATGAACGATACATTTTCTTACGAACCCGATAACCCTAACCTATATCTGTACACCCCGCGGTATTATGTTCACAAACTCTTAAGCGGAAACCGCGGTGATCTATTGATCAATACCACCATCGATTCCCCGGTTTATACCTACGATATAAATTTCGGCTACGATATGATGCCCGAAGGATCTTATATGCCGGGGAATCCAAATATAGTAAATTCCCCGCCTTACCAAAGGGCTTTCTTAAACGGCTATACAAGCTATGATAGTACAAAGAATATCTTGTATCTCACTGTAGTGAATAGTAACGCCGACCATGATATTAACGCTCAAATCAGCATTAGTGGCTTTGTGACGGCGGATACCGCGACCGTAAAGGTGGTCGATGAAGATGATGGTTTAGGGATGTCAAGCATGAATGGGTTTGTGACGGGTTTAGCTGGTCCTGTTAGCCAAGGGTCTCAAGATATCACAGTTATTGATTCCAGTAGATTTAGGGGTGGAGATATAATTTCCCTACAGAGCACATCACAAGGATTTACTGAGTCTTTTCGAGTTCAATCCATTAATAACGCAACCAATACATTACTTTTAATGGGGCTTGATGGCAGCCCAAAGAGCATCGGATATTACTATACCGATCCCCAGGAACCATGGCGCAATCCGGGATGCCGCTATACGGAGGTGGATATCGTTGATGTGACCGGCAATGTTAATATCGCCGAATCCGAGATAAGCGGTGTCAATCAGAATTTCAGTCATGTATTCCCGGCTCATTCCGTAACA
>MHFL01000026.1:11669-12150 GCA_001804165.1 Omnitrophica bacterium RIFCSPLOWO2_01_FULL_45_10
CAATGCTGAGTATACAAATTCAAGAGACGTGATATTGATTATTTCGGCGAAGGACGCAGGAAGCGGTGTCGCGGAAATGCAATTCTCGGGGGATAATGTTGCCTGGTCCCAGGCCGAACCGTACGCGGCCACAAAGACGCTGACTTTATCGAGTCCGGGTGACGGCGAAAAGAGTGTTTATGCAAAATTCAAAGATGGCGCTGAAAATTGGACATCGTCTGAGATAAAAGACACCATTACGCTCCATATAGGAGAAATAATCCTCACCACCTACTACCCATCAGGTAACAAGAGAAGTGACGCCTTCTTCTCATCCGACGGCACTTGGCAGAAAACGATACAATACTTCGACACCCCCGCCCCCTTGAAGATGCAGTTCCAGTGGCTTGCCGACCCCAATCCAGCTGAATCCGGAGACGGCATATTCTATGAATTTGATACAGCCGGCAAGATAATCACAAAGGTCCTCGATACAGGAGAG
>MHFL01000027.1:0-262 GCA_001804165.1 Omnitrophica bacterium RIFCSPLOWO2_01_FULL_45_10
GCGACAAAATACAGGACCTTAAAGAGAAGGAATGATTTCAGCGTGTTAGAAGTTGAACCTGTTACGGGCAGGACCAATCAGATCCGCATCCATCTTAAAGGCATAGGCCATCCCTTGCTTGGCGAGAGTGTTTACGCGTTCAGAAAAGATTTTAAGTTAAGATTCAGGCGGCTTGCCCTTCACGCGAAATATTTAGAATTCGTTCATCCTATTACGAAGAAGAGGATCTCTTTTGAATCCCCGTTGCCCAATGACATGAACG
>MHFL01000027.1:274-6517 GCA_001804165.1 Omnitrophica bacterium RIFCSPLOWO2_01_FULL_45_10
AAAAGGTTTAACCCAAATGGCGCTTGAATCAATAAATCACATTATAAGAGAGTTCGAGATAGATAAGCCGGAAATGAGAAGGATAATGCGCGCCTTTTCTCTTGAGATGAAGGCCGGGCTCGAAAAAGGCGGCAAAAGTTCCCTGAAAATGCTCCCGACTTATGTCAGGAAGCCGACCGGAGAAGAAAGCGGCATATTCTTTGCTCTCGACTTAGGGGGAACAAATTTCAGAATTCTGGAAATCGAACTTAAAGAAAAAGGCAGGGCCAAAATTCTTAAAGCGATGAATTTTAAATTGCCGAATAGATGTATTACAGGCGACGGCAGGGAACTTTTTCTCTACATCGCGGGGTGCCTAAAAAAGTTTCTTTATAGATATGAGATAAGTAATGAAGTTTGCTTGGGTTTCACCTTTTCATTTCCTATTGACCAGACCGCGATAGATGAGGGCAGGCTTTTAAATTGGACAAAAGGATTCGGCCTGAAAGGCGTCATCGGTAAAGACGTTGTCCAACTTTTGAAGGAAGCCTTGGCTAAGAGAGGGTTAGGGAATGTAGAGATTTTAGCGCTGCTTAACGATACAGTGGGAACCTTGGTCGCCAGAAGTTACAAGGACCCCGATTGCCGAATCGGCATCATTTTAGGAACCGGAACGAATGCGTGTTATTCGGAAAAATTATTGAATATAAAAAAGTTAAAAGGCCGCGTTTCAAAGGGCGAAGATATGATAATAAACATCGAGTGGGGCAATTTCAATAAATTGGCTTTGACACGTTATGACAGAAAATTGGATAAATTATCCGCTAATCCCGGTGAACAGATTTTGGAAAAGATGGTTTCGGGTAAATATTTGGGCGAGGTCCTGCGCCTGATTTTAAATGGACTTGTACAAAAAAAATTTTTGTTTCTTAATCTGGGTTCGACCAACCTTGATGTGCCGGACCTATTCAAGGCAGAGCATATCTCGGATATAGAGAACGACGTTTCAAGAGATTTAGAAAAGACTAAAGGGACACTGAAAAGTCTTGGCATTAGGAGTTCAACCGAAAGAGATAGGCATATCATTAAGAGGATTTGCGCGGCCATTTCTCGACGGGCCTCGCGCGTCAGCGCATCCTGTACGGCGTCCATAATCAAAGAGATGGACCCCAATCTGTCAAAGGCCCATACGATCGCTGTCGATGGCACATTATACGAAAAGCATCCAAGATTCTCAAAAAATATGGAGACAGCGTTTAGAGAGATATTTGGCAAGAAGGCATCGCGCGTCAAGATGGCCTTGACGAAAGACGGCTCAGGGATCGGCGCCGCGATAGTTGCGGCCATAGTAGAGCGCGATAAAATAGAAAAAGTTTAATGGGCACATGAGTATTTTCCACAGCTGTATTTATAAACTTATCCACATCTGTAGCGCATGCTTAAGCATGCGCTACAGATGTGGATAAGTGACATCGCAATCGTAGATAATTAATATGCATACAAGCGAAGGGATATTGAAGACCGAAGGCGGATTGCGATTATTCGAAAGGGCCTGGTATCCCGATACAAAGCCTAAGGCGGCGCTCGTAATAGTGCACGGCTACGGTGAGCACAGTGGCCGATACGTTTCACTGGCCGAGTGTTTGGTTAGGAGAGGTTATGCCGTCTATATGTTTGATCTGCGCGGCCATGGAAGGTCTGAAGGCATCCGCGGCTTCGCGCGTTCCTTTAATGAATATGCGGAAGACCTTAAGACTTTCCTTAAGCATGTCGAGTCGAAGGAGACCGAAAAATCTATATTTCTATTAGGCCATAGTCTCGGCGGTACGATTGCCAGTCTATTTGTAATTGTCAGCCATCCTCGCCTAAAGGGCTTGATATTGAGCGGCCCGTTCCTGAGAGTATCGAGCGAGTATTCGCCTTTCATGCAAATTATGGCTCAATTTGTGGGCCGCCTATGCCCAAGAATGCGTATTGTGAAGAGCCTGGATCGCAGTTTTTTATCTCGCGATCCCAATATAGTTGAAACGTATAAAAAAGACCCTTTAGTCTATCATGGATGGATACCCGCCGGAACCGCTTTTGAGATAAAAAGGGCCATAAATATTATAAAAGAAAAGATGGGGGAGATATCTTTGCCGATTCTAATTCTTCATGGAAGTTCCGACCGCATATCAGAACCCGATGGTTCTCAGGAGCTCTATCGCCGCGCCAAGTCCGATGACAAGACCCTAAAACTCTATGAGGGCCTATTTCACGAAGTCCTGAATGAGCCGGAAAAGGACAAGGTCATTGAGGACATGGTAACCTGGATGGACGCGCGAGTGTGAACCAACCCTTTTATGTGCAACGTCAGCGACCAGTGGGCACAAGAGATCTTTTTAATTTGGCTTGACACTCATAAAATACTTCTTGACTTTTTTGACCTAATGGGTTATATTTGTGAATATGATGATAGAACGAAACGTTATTCATAAGCTGGAAAAGGAATTGTCAGAGCCTGAGATTCTCATTCTTCTTGGACCCAGGCAAGTGGGGAAGACGACGCTTCTAAAGGAACTGGAGGGCTTCTCCCGCAAAAAAGGCTATAAAACCGTCTTTTTTGATTTGGAGCAACCGCAGGTATTGGCCAACTTCAATCGTTCGGATAGCGAGATTGTCAAGATGATCGGTGAATCGGGAGATATCGTCTTCATAGACGAATTCCAGTATGTGCGCAACATATCGAAGATCTTTAAAGCGATATTTGATTCCAAAAAGAAGGTTAAAATTGTATGCTCCGGATCATCGTCTCTCGAAATACACAGGCATCTGAAAGAAAGCCTGGCAGGCAGGAGATTTTTATATAGGATATATCCTTTGGAGTATGCTGAGATAAAAAGAAGCGCCGCCGGTTTTGAGTTAGAGGAATATTTACGTTTCGGAGGAATGCCGGGGCTGACTCATACCGCATCTCCCGAAAGAAAGCAGCAGATATTAAATGAGCTTTTAGGAAGCTACATTCTTAAGGATGTTAAATCGTTAGTAAAAGAAGAAAATATCCGCGCCTTCAACCATCTCCTGTATCTTTTAGCCGAAAAGCAGGGATCGACCATATCGGTGCATTCATTAAGCGCCGAAGTCGGCTTAAGTTCAAAGGCGATAAACCGCTATCTCGATATTCTCGAGGAAACATATGTTAACTATCGAGTGTATAGCTACTCGCAAAATCTAGGCAACGAGTTGAAGAAGTCCTGTAAGACATATCTGTATGATTTGGGCGTCAGAAATATGCTGCTAAAGGATTTTTCCGCTATCAAGACCCGCGCCGATAAGGGAGTGATCTTCGAAACCTTTGTCTTCTTGAAACTACAGAGCGGCCTTTCGCCCAATATGGAGATTAAATTCTGGAGAACCAGGGATGGTGGTGAAGTAGATTTCATAGTTCTTAAAGATAGAAAACCCATACCCATAGAGGTTAAAAGCAGCCTGTCTACTCCTGAGATTCCTTCCGGCCTTAAAAGGTTTTTAACGCGTTATCCATCGGTCCAATCTGCATACATAATTAACGAAAGGATCAACCAGGATACGCATTATGAAAACTGCCGCATACATTTTATAAATTTTGAGAACTTCTCAGAAGATTTTCGTATTTAATTTTACTCCACAAGTTTATATCTAATGATCGACGCTTATGCCCTTTGCTTATATCGTGAGCCTCGATCATCATCCTACGTCAAAATGAGAAAATTTTTAGCCCTTTATCTGGAAATATTCGCTTTTATAATGTATACTTAACATAATATTATGTTAAAGGCGAAATCCATATCCGAATCAGCGACTATCCTTTCCGAAGTGATGATGCCTGTGCACGCCAACCACTACGGCTCTGTTCACGGCGGGACGATATTGCGGTTGGTAGACGAGGCCGCATTCGTCGCCGCGACGAAGCACGCGAGAAAAAATGTCGTCATGGCCTCCATGGACCATATAGTCTTTAAACATCCCGTTGAGATTGGCGACATTCTCACCATTAAGGCCAGGTTATGTTACGCGGGGCGGAGTTCAATGGATGTTGAGGTCGAGATAGAGACGGAGAAGTTGAAGAAAGGCAAGACGCTCCATGTCGGCTCGGCCTATCTTACGATGGTTGCCTTGGATGAAAAGGGGGAGCCAACCGAGGTCCCCAAACTCCTTTTAAAGACGAAACTCGATAGGGCAAAAAGTAAAGACGCACTTGACAGAAGAAAAGAGAGGCTACGGCATGGAAAATATTTTATATAAGCCATGGCCCGAACTCAAAGCTAAACAGAATACCAAACTTCATCACTTCATAACAAGACACCTTTATCCCTTCAGCCCTTACTATCGGCGTTTATTCGACAAGAATAAGATAAGGCCGGATTCGATAAGAAAAGTCGAAGACTTAAGGCGCATCCCTTTCACATCGAAGAAGGATTTTGTAGGCCTCGCTAAGGAAGATGTTACGAAGAGAAATCTGGACTTTGTCCTCCAGCCGAACGCTGAACTTATCAGGAAATTCCTCCCGAAGGCGGAACTCATAAAATACTCGCTCACGCGTTTTCTCAAAGGGGATGGCTATTTCAGGGATAGATTAGAAAACGAATACAGGCCGATCTTTCTCACCGCCACGGCAGGCACAACAGACCAGCCGGTATCATTTCTCTATACAAGTTATGATCTCGATAACTTAAAAATATACGGTAAAAGGGCCATAGAGATATTTGATATAAAACGCGATGAGCGCTCTCTCAACATCTTTCCTTACGCGCCGCATCTGGCATTCTGGCAGACAGTCTTTGCCGGTTTTTCAGCCGGTCTATTCATACTAAGCACAGGGGGAGGCAAGACGTTGGGCACAGAGGGAAACCTGCGTTCCCTCATGAAGGTAAGGCCGCAATTTCTGATTGGCGTGCCGAGTTATGCATACCACCTGTTGAAGACAGCGAGAAAACAGAATCTTGATTTGAGTTTCTTGAGGGCAATAGCCCTCGGCGCCGCGCATGTCCCGAAAGGTTTTAAGAGGAAGATTTCCGCCCTCCTTGCCGAAATGGGCTCAAGGAACGTTAAGGTTCTCGGCACATACGGCTTCACGGAGGCGCGATGCGCATGGGGCGAGTGTCCTACCGAGATCGATATTTCAAGCGGTTATCACACATATCCCGATAAAGAAATCTTCGAAATCATCGACCCTGAAACCGGCAACCCTCAAGACGAAGGCGAACCAGGCGAACTTGTCTATACAGGGATCGATGCCCGAGGAAGTTGCGTATTGAGATATCGCACGGGCGATTTGGTTGAAGGCGGCATCGTATACAGACCGTGTCCGTATTGCGGCCGTACGACACCAAGGATCTCAAGCGAAATCGTCCGAGCGTCCAATATAAAGAGTATTCAACTTACAAAGATAAAGGGTTCGCTCGTTAATCTCAACATCCTGGAACATATTTTGGATGACACCGAAGAGATAGACGAATGGCAGATAGAGATTACAAAAAAGGACAATGACCCTTATGAGGTTGATGAATTAAATCTATATGTATGTCTGTTAAAGAATAAGGATACAAATGAATTCGTTTCGCGCCTGAATCAGGAGGTCTTATCAAGCGCCGACCTCTCTTTTAATAAGGTTAATTTTGTCACTCATGAAGAGATTCAGCGAAGGATCGAGATAGAATCGGCTGTGAAGGCAAAGAGAATAGTTGATAAAAGGCAAGAGGCATGAAATATGGCTCAAAGGATCGCGATAGTTGAAGGGATAAGGACGCCTTTCGTCAAGGCGTGGACCCTTTTTGAGGATATTCCCGCGCAGAGACTGGGCGCTATTTGCGTCCGTGAACTCTTGGAGATGACTTGTCTCGAACCGGAATTGGTGGATGAGGTCATCTTCGGCGCTGTCGCTCAGCCGCCTGAGGCCTCGAACATAGCCCGGGTGATAAGTCTATATGCAGGCATGCCGAAAAGTAAAAAGGCATACACTGTATCCCGAAACTGCGCCTCCGGTTTAGAATCGGTGACAAGCGCGGCGGAAAAGATAACTTTAGGCGTGGATGAGATAGTGATAGCCGGCGGGACAGAATCGATGTCGAATATCCCGCTTCTATTCGGCAAAGAAATAACCAGGATACTGACACGATTAAATAAGGCAAAAAGCGCGCTTGAGAAATTGAGGCTTTTATATGAAATCCGCCCGCGCCACTTTAAACCGGTTCCCGGTCTGGCCTTAGGCCTTACCGACCCGGTTTGCGGACTTAACATGGGCCA
>MHFL01000027.1:6527-14079 GCA_001804165.1 Omnitrophica bacterium RIFCSPLOWO2_01_FULL_45_10
GAGCCATGAAAGGGCCGTCGCAAGCCGCATGAAGTTGCGTGAGGAAATAGTGCCTGTCTTCGTCCCGCCGGAATTTAAAGTAGTCGAAGATGATTTCGGCCCACGGGGGAATCAGAGTTTGGAAGCGCTATGCGATCTTAAACCCTACTTTGACAGACATACCGGCACTGTCACCGTCGGTAATTCATGTCAGGTTACAGACGGCGCATGCGCGCTTCTAGTGATGGATGAAGAAAAGGCCCGAAAGATGGGTTATAACCCATTGGGTTACATACGCTCATACGCATATATCGGATTAGAGCCAAGCAAGATGGGTCTTGGGCCCGCATATGCCATACCTATAGTTTTAGCGAAGGCGAGCCTTAAACTGAAGGACATCGATTTAGTAGAGATAAACGAGGCGTTCGCGGTTCAAGCGCTTTGTTGCTTAAGGGCCCTGGCTTCGAAGAAATTCTGCGAGGCAAATTTTTCACTGTCGGAGCCGATAGGCGAGATAGATTTGCAAAAGTTGAATGTTAACGGCGGCGCGATAGCGCTGGGCCATCCTGTAGGGACGTCGGGATCCAGGCTCATCCTGACCTTGCTAAAAGAGATGAAAAGAAGAAATGCAAAGTTAGGACTCGCCTCTTTGTGCGTTGGCGGCGGCCAGGGCGGAGCGATTATTTTGGAAAGATAAAATGTCCTCACTAAATTTAAAGATAGATAAAGAGATCGCGCAATTAGAATTTGACCAACCTGATTCCAAAGTCAATGTGTTGAACACGCAGACCATGAGGGAATTGGTTAATATTATTTCGGAACTTAAGGTAAAATCCCAAAGCCGGCAAGTGAAAGCGCTTATCATTACGAGCAAAAAGGATGTCTTTATCGCAGGCGCGGATATAAAAGAGATAGAAGGGATTACTTCAAAGAATGAAGCGATCGAGAAAGCGCAAATCGGTAAAGAGATTCTCAATAGTCTTCACGATCTTGACATAATAACATTAGCGGCCATAAACGGCGCATGCCTGGGCGGAGGATTGGAACTGGCGCTTGCCTGTAAATACAGGGTGGCGACCTTCAGCGCTCAAGTGAAACTCGGCCTTCCCGAAGTAAACTTAGGGATTATCCCGGGTTTTGGCGGGACGCAGCGGCTTCCGCGGCTGATCGGTCTAATGCGCGGCCTTAACATGATACTC
Source organism: Omnitrophica bacterium RIFCSPLOWO2_01_FULL_45_10 (assembly GCA_001804165.1). GTDB lineage: Bacteria > Omnitrophota > Gorgyraeia > 2-01-FULL-45-10 > 2-01-FULL-45-10 > 2-01-FULL-45-10-A. The sequence continues at coordinate 7,706 of MHFL01000027.1, forward strand.
GCGGGTCAGATAATATCTGGCAAGGATGCTTTGAAGATTGGCCTCGTTGATAGATTGTTTCCGGAATCGAGGTTGATGGAAGAAAGTGTCTTGTTTGTCCGGGATATTTTAGACGGCAGGATAAAGCCGAAAAGAATAGAAAAGAAACGGCTATTTCAGGCATTTCTCGAAGATACGCCGTTCGGCAGGGCCATACTCTTCAATCAGGCAAAGTCGAATGTTTTGAAAAGGACTAAAGGGTTTTACCCCGCCCCGCTCAAAGCGATTGAGGTGATCAGGCGCACATATGGTAGAAATATTGCGACGGGATTTCGTATAGAAAGCGAAATATTTGGCGAATTGGCAGTCACAGAAGTATCGAAAAATCTTATAAAAGTATTCTATCTGAATGAGGAGTTTAAGAAACTGCCTTGGGTTGCCGGCCAGACAACACCCCGAAAGGTTAATAAGTGCGGCGTCGTCGGCGCAGGTATCATGGGCGGCGGCATAGCGCAGCTCATAGCATATAACGATATACCCGTTAGGTTAAAGGATATAAATTACGACGCGCTCAAAAAGGCCCTGAATACCGCAAGCGGCCTTTTCGAATCCGCTGTAGAGAAGAAACGGCTCAAAAGTTCCGATGCCGAACGAAAGATATGTTTAATCTCGCCGACCATTACTTATAAAGGTTTTGGAAATGCCGATATCATCATTGAGGCGGTAGCCGAAGATATTAATATCAAACGAAGAGTTTTTAAAGAGTTGGAAGAGATGTCCTCACCCAACGCCGTATTCGCCTCAAATACGTCATCCCTCCCCATAATGGAGATGGCGGAAACATTGCGCTCTCCTGAAAGGGTTATTGGACTGCATTTTTTTAATCCCGTTCATAAGATGCCATTGGTCGAGATAATAAAGTCGCAAAAGACAAGCGGCGAGACAATAGTCAAAACCATTGCGTTCGCGAGAAGTATAGGAAAACTCGTTATCGTAGTTAAGGATGTTCCGGGCTTTCTGATAAATAGGATACTATTCGCTTACTTAAACGAAGCCGGGTTTTTGATTGAGGGAGGTATGAGGTACGAACGCGTAGATGATATAGCGAGAACGTTCGGTATGCCCATGGGGCCCGTTGAACTCATGGACGAAGTAGGAATAGATGTGGGATATAAGGTAGCGAAGATTTTGGAATCGAGATATGGCAGGAGGATGCAAACCTCTAGTCTTTTGGAAAAAGCCGGCCATGCAGGATTATTAGGGAAGAAGGCGAAGAAGGGTTTTTATATTCATAGAGGAAAGAAGAAAATACCCAACCCCGACATTTATAAATTGATAGAATCCCGTCATTATAAAACCATGTCCGACGAGATTGCGCTTAAAAGGATGCTCTATTCCATGATAAATGAGGCGGCGAGGTGTCTTGAAGAAGGTGTCGCCGATAGGCCCCATACGATAGATATAGGAATGATTATGGGGACCGGATTTCCGCCTTTCCGCGCCGGGTTATTGAGATACGCGGATACCATAGGTTCAAAGGATATAGTGAAGGATCTTAAAAATTTTGAGCAAGAATCGGGCCACGAAAGGTTCAGGCCGTGCGATTATTTGCTGAAAATGGTAGAGAGAAATGAGGGATTTTATAATCAGGAGGTTGCGCAATGACCCTTTTCGATAAGCGGATGGCGCGAGAGAAGAGAGAGTCACTGGAATTAGCGGAAGACTCACGGCAGACACAGTGGACCGAGTCGAGTTTCGCGGCGAGACTTTTTCAAGGCGCTTTGGACTGGGATCTGATTCATCCTTTTCCTGAACAGACTAAAGAGGAAAAAGAGGCGGGGGATGAATTCTTAAAAAGGGTGGAGGAATTTTTAATCGCGCATTTAGATCCTGACGATGTCGATATTACCCGTGAGATTCCTAAGGAGGTCGTCAGGGGATTGTTCGAACTCGGCGCTTTCTCGGTCAAGATACCAAAAGAATACGGCGGCTTGGGGTTCAGTCAGGTGAATTTTTCCCGACTCGGGCACCTCGTTGGAAGTTACTGCGGTTCGACAGCGGCGCTCCTCTCCGCCCATCAGAGCATAGGGGTGCCTCAACCGCTTATACTTTTCGGAACCGAAGAGCAGAAGAAGGAGTTTCTACCAAGATTTCGACAAGGGGCAATCTCAGGCTTCGCCCTCACTGAGCCGGGCGCGGGCTCGGATCCCAGATTAATAAAGACGACGGCGGCGCCTATCGACGATGGGAAATTCTATTTATTAAACGGGGAAAAATTATGGTGCACCAACGGAAATATCGCGGATGTCCTTGTTGTCATGGCCCAGACCCCTCCAAAGATCGTGGGAGGGAAAGAGAAAAAACAGATAACCGCCTTCATCGTCGAGACAAAGACGCCGGGATTCGAGGTCGCCTATCGCTGTAAGTTTATGGGCCTGAATGCTATTCAGAATGGAATAATTAGATTTAAAGATGTAAAAGTACCGCGTGAGAATATTATTCTGGGAGAAGGCGAAGGGTTAAAATTGGCGTTCATAACCCTCAACACGGGACGGCTGACGCTGCCTGCCATCGTAACAGGCACGAGCAAGTGGTGCTTATACGCGGCACGGAAGTGGGCAAAAGAGCGAAAACAGTGGGGTGCGCCTATTGGCGAACATGAGGCAATAGCGTCAAAGATTTCAAATATGGCCGCTGTCATATTCGCGATGGACGCGATGACTTGGCTCGTCTCTCATATGGCTGATGACGAAAGGTTTGATATTAGACTTGAGGCGGCGATGTCGAAACTCTTCTCGACCGAGAAGAGTTGGGAAGTCTTAAACGACGCGGTTCAGATAAGAGGCGGACGGGGCTATGAGACAGGGCCGTCATTAAAGGGCCGAGGCGAATGGGGCTTTTCTTTAGAGAGGGCAATGCGTGATTCGCGTATCAATACCATATTGGAAGGCTCAAGCGAAATTCTTCATCTCTTCATCGCCAGAGAGGCGCTCGACTTTCATTTGAATAAGATGAAGAATCTGTTGGACCCGAAGGTCCCAATTGCGCAAAAGTTAAAAATAGGATTAGCCGCGGCCATCGGTTATGCATTTTGGTATCCCAAGTTGTGGGCCCCATCTTTTTTTGGAGGAGGGGCCGATATCGTCAAGCCGCTTAAAAAACACTTGCGCTTCGCGAGGCGCTCTTCTCGCCGCCTCGCGAGAACCATGTTTCATAAGATGGCCTTTTACCAACAGAAACTCGTCGCGAAACAGAATATGCTGAACCGCTTCGTCGACATCGGGTTGGATATATTCGCGATTGTCTCAGCATTGTCATACGCGGATACCCTGCTTAAGAAAGGCGAGAGAAAAGAGGAAGCGATAGAATTGGCGCGACTATTCTCGAGCCAGGCCGAGAGCCGGATAAACAGGAATTTCAAAGAAATTTCCTCCAACCGTGATAGATTATCCAACTCTATCGCAAAAGAGATACTTGACGGTGGAGTTGAATGGCTTGAAAATGATATAATTAAAGAAGAATATATTTAAACTATAAAACGAGAGAGTTATGCCGCTCAATGAATTTGAACTCATAGGACAAATGCTGGTTCAGAAAGGGCTCATCAAAGTCGAGGCGCTTGAACGAGCGCTCTTAGAGCAGGAAAGGACAAAGGGCCTATTGGGAGAGACCCTGATACGTCTCGGTTTAATCAGTGAAGAAGAGTTCTATAAAACGTTATCGGAACAGATAGGAGTGGAATATATAAGGTTAAAGGATATCCAGATACCTTCAGCGGTAATCGATCAGATACCGGCTAAATTTGCCTGCCACTATAACCTGGTCCCCATTAAATATATAGACGAAACGCTCACAATAGCGATGACTAACCCATTGGACATTCATACGCTGGATGATATAAAGTTGTTGCTCAATAAAGATATAAAAACTGTTCTGGCGAGCGCAAGAGACGTAGCGGAAGCGATAAAGAAATATTACGGCGTGGGCGCCGAAACCATGGAAAAGATTTCGCCGGAGGCCTCGCAGGGCCGGTTCATAAGCATTCAGTCTCAGGAGACACAGGACCTGATAGAATCCGCAGAGGATGCGTCGATAATAAAATTCGTAAATCAGATATTGCTCGAGGCGTACAGGGACCGGGCGACGGACATTCACCTTGAGCCTTACGAGGATGAACTCAGGGTAAGGTATAGGATAGACGGTATCCTCTATGACACGAAGGTGCCGCCGACGATCAAGGGATTTCAGGACGCGATAACGTCTCGAATCAAGATAATGGCGAACCTGAACATAGCGGAACGACGGCTTCCGCAGGACGGGAGGATAAGGATAAAGATAGGGGATGACGAGGTCGACCTGAGGGTCTCCATGCTTCCGACCCCTTTCGGCGAGAGTATCGTTATAAGACTCCTCTCCACAAAAATACTATTCGGTTTGGGGAATCTGGGTTTTTCAAAGAAAGATTTGGAGATATTCGAGCATATCATAAAAAAGCCCCACGGCATAATTTTCGTCACGGGCCCTACGGGAAGCGGAAAGACGACCACATTATACGCGGCCTTGAACAGGATAAACGATAAGGAAAAGAAAATACTCACGATAGAGGATCCCATTGAATATCAGTTGAAGGGCGTGGCGCAGATACAGGTCCAGCCCAAGATAAATTTGACTTTCGCGAACGCGCTTCGGTCCATGCTGAGACACGACCCCGATGTAATGATGGTCGGCGAGGTGAGGGATTACGAGACAGCCGAGATAGCGATAAGGGTCGCGTTGACCGGACATCTCGTATTCTCGACCCTGCACACAAATGACGCCGCCGGGGCAGTGACACGGCTCATAGACATGGGCGTAGAGCCGTTTCTCGTCGCGTCATCCGTGGAGTGCTTCATAGCGCAGCGGCTCGTGAGGGTGATATGCGATAATTGTAAAACTGAAATGAAGGCGAACAGGGAAATAATCAAGGAATTGGGCGTATCAAATATTGAGCCAAAAAAGATAAAGATGTTTGAAGGCAAAGGATGCGAAGATTGCAGGTTCACGGGCTATAAAGGAAGGACCGCCATATACGAGATACTCGTAGTGAGCGAGCCGATTCGGGAACTTATACTTAAAAAGTCCTCATCCGACCAGATAAAGAGAAAGGCCCTCAGTCTCGGCATGAGGACGCTTCGGCAGGACGGCTGGGAGAAGATACGATCAGGAATAACTACGCCGAGCGAGGTCATAAGAGTAACTCAAGCCGAGGAATTGGCGGAAGAATAACAGATTAGATACGAGAAATATTCTGACGACGGGAGTTTTTCTAACATAGAAGAATGATTTATTTATGGCGAAATTCGTTTACGAAGCGAAGAGAAGCCCGACGGATTCCACTAAAGGGATGTTAGTAGCGGACTCAAAAACCGCGGCCATCCAAAAATTGGTTCAGGAGGGATGGTACGTAATATCTCTCGAAGAAGAGGATCAGGATTTGAAGGAAGCCTCGGGCGGCGGCACGGTTCTATTTAAGAGAATCGGTTTAAAGAGCGTAACGACTTTTACAAGGCAGCTTTCGGATCTGATGGAGGCTGGGCTCACGCTGGTAAAGGCGCTTTCTGTATTAGAGGCACAGACCCCTGATAAGAGGATGAAGGGCGTCATACAAGACATCCGGGATTTCTGTATGGATGGAAACCCGCTCTCCGCCGCGCTTGCCAGACAAACGCGAGTCTTCTCAGACCTGTATGTCAGCATGGTGAGGTCCGGAGAAACGGGCGGCGCGCTTGAGAATATACTGAAACGGCTGGCGGATTTCAATGATAAACAACTCGAGATTCAGACCAAAGTAAGAACCGCGCTTGCCTACCCGATACTCATGTCCGTAGTGGGAGCCGTCACCATAATAGTTTTGGTCACTTTCGTTGTTCCGAGGATGATGGTGGTCTTCAGCGATCTTGGACAGGCGCTCCCCCTGCCTACTCAAATTCTATTAGGCGTAAGTTACGGAATGGCGAATTACTGGTGGGTGGTTTTAGGCGCTATCGCGGCTCTTGTTGTGACCGCAGTGAGAATATATAAGACCGAAAACGGAAGGCTGGCCATAGACAGGATGCGCTTGAGTTTGCCTGTTATAGGCGATCTTATAAAAAAAGTAGAGGTAGCCAGATTCTCAAGAACCCTTGCTACGCTGCTTAATAACGGTGTTCCGATATTGGAATCCCTTAAAGTTGTGTCTGACAGCGTTGGAAACGCGGTAATAAAGAAAGATATCCTGAACGCATATACAGCCGTGAGGGAAGGGTCGAGCCTCGGGAGGGCGTTTCAGAATTCCGCGGCTATCCCTGCCGGTGTGAGCAATATCGTAGCTGTCGGTGAAGAAGGTGGCCACTTGGAGAGGTCGCTTTTTAAAGTGG
>MHFL01000027.1:14110-15973 GCA_001804165.1 Omnitrophica bacterium RIFCSPLOWO2_01_FULL_45_10
CGTCAAGATAATGATGTCGTTATTGGAACCGGCGCTGATTCTGGTTTTGGGATTGGTGGTAGGATTTATAGTGATATCGATGCTGCTTCCGATATTTGAAATAAATTTCCTGGCAAGATGACCGTAATAGTTTAGCGTAAACTAATATGACTATGAGGTCGTAGGGCAGGTTTAAACCTGCCCTACGACAGAGTTTTTCTGAAACTAAACCGAGCGGAGGGACCTTATGACAAAGATCAATAAAAATTTAGGATTTACGCTTATCGAGTTGATGCTCGTTGTTATCATCATAAGCATCTTAGGGGCGATGGTGATACCGCGGCTCGCGGGAAGGACAGAACAGGCCCGGCATGCGGCCGCTAAGGCGGATATTGAAGTGAATATCGGCACGGCCCTTGACCTATATGAACTCGACAACGAGTCCTATCCAACTACGGAGGAGGGATTGAATGCCCTTCTTGTAAAACCGGCCAGCGCCGGCAATTGGAGAGGGCCGTATTTGAAGAAGAGGCCCATCGATCCTTGGGGCCGCCCATATGATTACAAGTCTCCGGGCACCGACGCGAGAGATTATGATCTTCGTTCATTGGGAAAAGACGGAGTAGAAGGCGGAGGAGATGACATCACTAACGGGCAGGAAGTCGAGACAAAATGACTCGGCGGCCTTCACCCCGCCATTTCTTCCCCGCCTTTCCTCTATGCACAGAAAGGGCGGGGTTCACCTTAATAGAATTAGCTCTCGTAGCGCTTATAATATTGATGTTAGTCGGCCTTTCCGTTCCTCTATTCAGAGGAACATTTCAGGACCTCACGCTCAATGATTCGGCCCGCAGTGTTTCCCAGTTGATAAAATACGCGCAGGAAAAAGCGATCCTCGATAGAGTGAATTATAAGATGACCTTCAATCTGAAAAAAGGGCAGTATCAGATTTTCAAACTGAATCCTTCAGGCGATGCGCCATTGTATGAAAAAGTAAGCGGCAGGTTCGGAAGATTATATACTCTGCCGAGGAATCTATCATTTCGGGCTCGATCAGATGAGCCGGTAAAAGAGTCAATATTTTATCCCGATGGGCGATGTGATGAGTGGGCCGTCGATATAATCGACGTAAAAGGGATGGGATACACTATCGCCATAAAAGGTTTTGGGCGCTCTAATGAGATTAAGGAGATCGGCATTGAAAGCAAGTAAGGGATTTCTATTATTTGAGGTGATAATCAGCATCGCGATAATTACGTCTGGGCTGTTAGTCGTTATGGCCTCATATTCCGCTTCTAAGAGGGCGATTGAAAGTTCTCAAGAACTGTTTGAAGCAAGTTTACTCTTAGAGGAGAAGATCTTTGAGTTCGAAGAAAGGGGAGAGATAGAGACAGGGGAATTAAGTGGTGAATTCGAAAAAGATGGAGCCCATACGTGGTCCATCTATGCCGAAGAAATCGGAGGGACCGTTCTAAATAAAATGACATTAAATGTTTTCAGCCAAAAATATGAACCCAAAACAAAATATTCCATTGCGGCCATCTTAAAAAAGAAGAAATAAATGAAGATAAAAAAGCCAAACGCCTTCACACTCATCGAACTCTTGGTCGCGGTGACGATATTCTCAATAATCGCCTTAAGCATCTATTCCGCTTTCTATGCCGGCGTAAGGGTATGGCGCAGGGCAAACACAATAATTGAGTTCAACCAATCGATGAGGGTCTTCTTCGATATAATATCAGTGGATTTAAAAAATGCGGTCCATTATTCAGATGCCGAAGACGCGGAAAATTTTAAAGGGGATGGGCACGAAATGTCTTTCAGGACTCTTGTCGATGTATATGGTGCGTCTTCCAGACTTCAGTCGGAACTAATGAAAGCGAT